>NZ_JBFULV010000013.1:0-93120 GCF_054049715.1 Rhizobacter sp. P5_C2
GCCCGAGGGCGTGGCCCGAGGGCGTGCGCGCGGCGTCGCCGGACGAAGCGGCGCAGCGTGTCTCGAACGTGTCGCGCGCCTACCGCGTGAACCTGACGGTGCTGGCGCTGGTGGCGCTGTTCACTGGCGCGTTCCTGGTGTTCTCGATCCTGTCGCTGTCGGTCGCGAAGCGGCAGCCTCAACTCGCGCTGCTGGGGGTTCTTGGCCTCGGCGGGCGCGAGCGGTTGCAACTGGTGCTGGCGGAGTCGGCGCTGCTCGGGGTCGCCGGCAGCGTGCTCGGGCTGGCCCTCGGCACCGGGCTCGCGGTCTTGGCGCTGCGGCTGCTGGCCGGCGACCTGGGCGGCGGCTACTTTCCCGGCGTCGCGCCGCACCTGCAGTTCAGCGCGCTGGCGGCGCTGGCGTATGGCGGCTTGGGCGTAGCGGCCGCGCTGGTCGGCGGCTGGCTGCCCGCGCGGGCCGCGCAGCAACTGGCGCCCGCGCTGGCGCTGAAGGGGCTGGGCACGCAGCAGGGCCGCGCGGCGCGCTGGCCGGGGCCGGCCTTGCTGGCCGCGGGGGTCGGGCTGGCGTTGCTGCCGCCGATCGCCGAGATCCCGCTCGCCGCGTATCTCTCGGTCGCGTGCCTGCTGCTGGGCGGCATCGCCTGTGTGCCGGTCGGCGTCGCGGCGCTGCTGTCGGTGCTGAAGCCGTCGACACGGCCGCTGGCGCTGCTGGCCATCGAGCGCGCACGCCATCAGCGCAACACCGCGACGATCGCAGTCGCCGGCGTCGTCGCGAGCCTGAGCCTCGCGGTCGCGCTGACGGTGATGGTCGCGAGCTTCCGCGATGCCGTCACCCAATGGCTGGACACCGTGCTGCCGGCCGATCTTTACCTGCGCGCAGCGGCCAACGCCGGCGGCAACGATGTGGTGACGCTGCCGCCGCAACTGCTGCAGCGCGCGGCGGCGATCGGCGGCGTGCTGCGCGTCGAATCGCAGCGGGTGTCGGTGGTGCAGCTGGATCCGCAGCGGCCGGGCGTCGTGCTGATCGCGCGGCCGTTGTCGCAGCCCGAGAAGGAACTGCCGCTGGTCGGCGAGCTGCTGCCGTTGCCGGCAGGCGAGCGCGCCGCCTACGTCAGCGAGGCGATGGTGAGCCTGTACGGCGCGGCACCGGCCACGCGCCTCGACCTGCCGCTGCCGAACGGGCAGCGCGCGCGGCTGTTCGTGCGCGGCGTGTGGCGCGACTATGCGCGCCAGCATGGGGCCGTGACGCTGCCGGCGGCCGACTATCAACAGCTGACCGGCGACACGCAGGTCAACGACATGGCGCTGTGGCTGGCGCCGGGCACCGATGCCGCTGCGGTGCAGGCGGCCCTGCGGGCCGCGGCGCAGGCGAGCGGGCTCGACGGGCGGCTGCTGGAGTTCGCGTCACCGGGCGAGATCCGCGCGCTCTCGCTGCGCATCTTCGACCGCAGCTTCGCGGTCACCTACTGGCTGCAGGCGGTCGCGATCGCGATCGGGCTGTTCGGCATCGCCGCCAGCTTCTCGGCGCAGGTGCTGGCGCGGCGCAAGGAGTTCGGGCTGCTGGCCCACCTCGGGCTGACGCGCCGGCAGGTGCTGGCGGTGGTGTCGATCGAAGGCGCGGTGTGGACCGCGGCGGGCGCGCTGCTCGGGCTGTTGCTGGGGCTGGCGGTCAGCGTCGTGCTGGTGAAGGTCGTCAATCCGCAGAGCTTTCACTGGACGATGGACCTGCTGCTGCCCTGGGGGCGCCTCGCGGCCTTGTGCCTGGCGGTGATCGCCGCGGGCACGCTGACGGCCTGGTTGTCGGCCCGCAGCGCGGCCGGGCGGCAGATGGCGCTGGCCGTCAAGGAAGACTGGTGACGGCGCTGCGGATCAGGGCTCGCGCGGTGCCTGCGATTCACATTCGCGCCAGGTGAGCCAGGCGCGCAGGTCGAACTCGAGCTGATGGTAGTCGGGCGCCATGTGGGTGCACAGCTGGTAGAAGGCCTTGTCGTGCGCGCGCTCCTTCAGGTGGGCGAGTTCATGCACCACGATCATCTTCAGGAAGTCGGCCGGTCCGGTGCGGAACACCCCGGCGATGCGGATCTCGCGCTTGGCCTTCAGCTGGCCGCCCTGCACGCGCGAGGTCATCGTGTGCAGGCCGAGCGCGTGCTCGACGACCTGCAGCTTGTTGTCGAACACCACCTTGCTGAGCGGCGGCGAGCTGCGCATGAAGCGGTTCTTCAGCGCCATCGTGTAGTCGTACAGCGCGCCATCGGTGCGGACCTCGTGCAGGTCGGTGTAGCGCGACGACAGTCGCTCGCCGAGCGTGCCGGCGTCGAGCAGGTCGCGCACCTGGGCTTGCAGAGGCTCGGGGTAGCCGGTCAGGTACTTCAGCGGCGGGGGCATGGGGCTGTTCAGGCGGGCGAGGCACGCAGTGTGCCAGCACGGTCGGCCGCACCGGCGACAATCCGCGGATGGACATCGATGCAGAGGCCGTGACGGCCGAAACCCGCGCGTGGGTCAACCGCGCCGTCGTCGGGCTGAACCTGTGCCCGTTCGCGAAGGCGGTGCAGGTCAAGGACCAGATCCGCTATGTGGTCAGCGAGGCGACCGACGAAGAAGTGCTGCTCACGGTGCTGTGCGACGAGATGCAGCGCCTGATCGACACGCCTGCCGACGAGATCGAGACCACCTTGCTGATCCATCCCGGCGTGCTGGGCGACTTCGAAGCGTTCAACGACTTTCTCGGCATTGCCGAGGCGGCGGTCGACGACATGGGGCTGGAAGGCGTGTTGCAGGTCGCCGCTTTCCACCCCGATTTCCAGTTCGGCGGCACCGAGCCCGACGACATCACGAATGCCACCAACCGCTCGCCCTGGCCCACGCTGCACCTGCTGCGCGAGGAGAGCATCACGCGCGCCGTCGACAGCTTCCCGGACCCGGACAGCATCTACGAAACCAACATGCGGACGATGCAGACGCTGGGCGTGGCCGGGTGGCTGGCGCTTCAGCAGGCTTGCAAGCGCGACGCGAAGGGATGAGCGTCGCGCCGTGAGTCGGACGGCCTGGCTGGACGTTGGACGCTCAGTTCGTCGCGAAGCAGTAGAAGAGGCCGGCACCGCCGGTCGCCTTCAAGGCATCCGGGCTGCAGCCGCGCGACGGGTGCGACGAGTTCCACGACTTGGCGGGCGCTTGCTCGTCGAGGCCGGTGCGGTCGTGGTGGCCGACGATCGCCGAGCCCTCGCCGCTCTGCGTCCAGTTGCCGCAGGTGAGATTCTTGTCGCCGGTCGCGACGCGGCCGTCCGGGGTCGAGCCAGTCAGCATGTCGTGCAGGTTCGGCGTGTCACCGCGGCCGTTGATCACGTCACCCTTCTCGGTGAGGGCGGTCTGCTTCGTGAGGGCATTCGCGCCATGCAATTCGTCGACGCTGTTGGCGATCACGACGCCGCGGGCGTTCTTCCACGGGCCTTTGCCAATGCGATCACGCGCATTCACCGGCGTCGTGCCACCAGATGCATCGGCACTGAGGTAGGCGCGCCAGTCTCTGTCGCCGGCGCCGACAGCCGTCGCGAGTGCCTTGCAGTATTGGTCTGCACCGGCCAGCCCGCCGAGGTCGGCCCCTTTGCCGGGATTCGCGCTGGTGACGAAGAAGGTCATCGGACTCTGGGGGGATGGCTTGCTCGCGCAAGCGGCGAGCATCGCGACTCCGGCAATGCATCCCAGGGCCATCCAATGGCGGGCGATGGTCATGGCGCGTCCTCGGTGAAGTTGTTGGAGCGCAGCAGGGTAGTGCATGACCCGGCGAGCAGCAATGCGGGTAATGCTTGGAAGCAAACTCGCCCGCGATGCGTATACCGCAGTTCAACTATTTCCACTCAACCGATTCCCGTTGCCCCAAAAGCGAAACCCCCGTCACCTTGGGAGGAGACGGGGGTTGGCTTTATTAATAGCCTGACGATGTCCTACTTTCACACGGGAACCCGCACTATCATCGGCGCTGAGGCGTTTCACTGTCCTGTTCGGGATGGGAAGGAGTGGGACCACCTCGCTATGGTCATCAGGCTTAACTTGTTGCCGCCGAGCTGGATCTTGTGAGATTCAGCTTTGCAGCCAATTGGTAGAGTCGACGCTTCGTGGATTGGAATCACACGAGCGTAATCAGCATGGCTTGATCGACGAATCGATCTGGAACTTGATTGCGTCCAAGGATATTCGTTGGAAGAACTGCACAACGCTTGTCCTCAGACAGCTTTGATCGTTGGATCAAAGTTATAGGGTCAAGCCTCACGAGCAATTAGTACTGGTTAGCTTAACGCATTACTGCGCTTCCACACCCAGCCTATCAACGTCCTGGTCTCGAACGACTCTTCAGGGGGCTCAAGGCCCCGGCAAGACTCATCTTGAGACGAGTTTCCCGCTTAGATGCTTTCAGCGGTTATCTCTTCCGCACATAGCTACTCGGCGATGCCACTGGCGTGACAACCGATACACCAGAGGTGCGTCCACTCCGGTCCTCTCGTACTAGGAGCAGGCTCTCTCAATCTTGCAGCGCCCACGGAAGATAGGGACCAAACTGTCTCACGACGTTTTAAACCCAGCTCACGTACCTCTTTAAATGGCGAACAGCCATACCCTTGGGACCGGCTACAGCCCCAGGATGAGATGAGCCGACATCGAGGTGCCAAACACCGCCGTCGATATGAACTCTTGGGCGGTATCAGCCTGTTATCCCCAGAGTACCTTTTATCCGTTGAGCGATGGCCCTTCCATACAGAACCACCGGATCACTTTGTCCTACTTTCGTACCTGCTCGACTTGTCAGTCTCGCAGTCAAGCACGCTTATGCCAATGCACTATCAGCACGATTTCCGACCGTGCCTAGCGTACCTTCGAACTCCTCCGTTACGCTTTGGGAGGAGACCGCCCCAGTCAAACTGCCCACCATACACTGTCCCCAACCCGGATAACGGGCCAAGGTTAGAACCTCAAACACACCAGGGTGGTATTTCAACGTTGGCTCCACGACACCTAGCGGCACCGCTTCAAAGCCTCCCACCTATCCTACACAGATCTGTTCAAAGTCCAATGTAAAGCTACAGTAAAGGTTCATGGGGTCTTTCCGTCTTTCCGCGGGGAGATTGCATCATCACAAACATTTCAACTTCGCTGAGTCTCTGGAGGAGACAGTGTGGCCATCGTTACGCCATTCGTGCAGGTCGGAACTTACCCGACAAGGAATTTCGCTACCTTAGGACCGTTATAGTTACGGCCGCCGTTTACTGGGACTTCAGTCAAGAGCTTGCACCCCATCATTTAATCTTCCAGCACCGGGCAGGCGTCACACCCTATACGTCGACTTTCGTCTTTGCAGAGTGCTGTGTTTTTAATAAACAGTCGCAGCCACCGATTCTCTGCGGCCTCATTGGGCTCCCCAAGTAAATGGTTCACCTACTAAAGGCACACCTTCTTCCGAAGTTACGGTGTCAATTTGCCGAGTTCCTTCTCCAGAGTTCTCTCAAGCGCCTTAGAATACTCATCTCGCGCACCAGTGTCGGTTTGCGGTACGGTCGTATGTAGCTGGAGCTTAGTGGCTTTTCCTGGAAGCAGGGTATCACTCACTTCAGCGGCAAGCCGCCTCGTTATCACGCCTCATCTAAGCTGCCCGGATTTGCCTAGGCAGCACGACTACACGCTTGAACCGGGACATCCAACACCCGGCTGAGCTAACCTTCTCCGTCCCCACATCGCACTACATATCGGTACAGGAATATTGACCTGTTTCCCATCAGCTACGCATCTCTGCCTCGCCTTAGGGGCCGACTCACCCTACGCCGATGAACGTTGCGTAGGAAACCTTGCGCTTTCGGCGAGGGGGCTTTTCACCCCCTTTAACGCTACTCATGTCAGCATTCGCACTTCTGATACCTCCAGCAGCCTTCACAAGCCACCTTCACAGGCTTACAGAACGCTCTCCTACCACTTGCTATTGCTAGCAAATCCGCAGCTTCGGTAACTGGCTTAGCCCCGTTACATCTTCCGCGCAGGACGACTCGATCAGTGAGCTATTACGCTTTCTTTAAATGATGGCTGCTTCTAAGCCAACATCCTGACTGTTTTAGCCTTCCCACTTCGTTTCCCACTTAGCCAATTTTGGGGACCTTAGCTGGCGGTCTGGGTTGTTTCCCTCTTGTGTCCGGACGTTAGCACCCGGTGCACTGTCTCCCAAGCTGTACTCATCGGTATTCGGAGTTTGCAATGGTTTGGTAAGTCGCCATGACCCCCTAGCCATAACAGTGCTCTACCCCCGACGGTAATACTTGAGGCACTACCTAAATAGTTTTCGGAGAGAACCAGCTATTTCCAAGTTTGTTTAGCCTTTCACCCCTATCCACAGCTCATCCGCTAGTTTTGCAACACTAGTCGGTTCGGACCTCCAGTAAGTGTTACCTCACCTTCATCCTGGCCATGGATAGATCACTTGGTTTCGGGTCTACACCCAGCGACTGAACGCCCTATTCGGACTCGATTTCTCTACGGCTTCCCTATTCGGTTAACCTTGCCACTGAATGTAAGTCGCTGACCCATTATACAAAAGGTACGCCGTCACCCTTGCGGGCTCCGACTGTTTGTATGCATGCGGTTTCAGGATCTATTTCACTCCCCTCCCGGGGTTCTTTTCGCCTTTCCCTCACGGTACTAGTTCACTATCGGTCGATTACGAGTATTTAGCCTTGGAGGATGGTCCCCCCATATTCAGACAGGATTACACGTGTCCCGCCCTACTTGTCGCACGCCTAGTTCCACACCCTACATTTTTCATACGGGGCTATCACCCGCTATGGCCGGACTTTCCATTCCGTTCTGATATGCAAGATGCTAAAACGTGCAGGCTCTTCCGATTTCGCTCGCCACTACTTTCGGAATCTCGGTTGATGTCTTTTCCTCGAGCTACTGAGATGTTTCAGTTCACCCGGTTCGCCTCGCATACCTATGTATTCAGTATGCGATGACCTTACGGTCGGGTTTCCCCATTCGGAAATCTCCGGATCAAAGCTAATTTGCCAGCTCCCCGAAGCTTATCGCAGGCTATCACGTCCTTCGTCGCCTGTAATCGCCAAGGCATCCACCACATGCACTTAGTCACTTGACCCTATAACTTTGACGCCCACTTGTGCTGGGCATCGGTCAATGACTGTTTGAGTATTTCGCGTTATGCCGTTCTTCAAAACTCGCTTCGATCGATTTCTCGATCAACTCAAGTTGAATATCTGTTGACGCAATCAAGTTCGTCATCGGCGGCACGGTGCATCCCTTTCGGTCTGCTTTCCGCCGACAACGCTGATTTTCGACTCTACGAATTGTTAAAGAGCAACAGCCGATTCTTTCGAACCGCTGACGAAAACAGCCTGGTGAGAACACCAAGCTGCTTGCGTCAGCGACGATTTCTTCTTCTTCAAGAGAACGCCTTCTTCAAAGACGTTGGTACATTGGTGGAGGATGACGGGATCGAACCGACGACCCCCTGCTTGCAAAGCAGGTGCTCTCCCAGCTGAGCTAATCCCCCGATGGAAGTTGGTGGGTCTAGTTGGGCTCGAACCAACGACCCCCGCCTTATCAAGACGGTGCTCTAACCAGCTGAGCTACAGACCCTTGTTCCGGATTGAACCGTTCTCTTGAACTGTTGTCACAACAGCCGATAAGCGTGGGCGCTAAAAATTGAGCACCATTTTTTCCAGAAAGGAGGTGATCCAGCCGCACCTTCCGATACGGCTACCTTGTTACGACTTCACCCCAGTCACGAACCCTGCCGTGGTAATCGCCCCCCTTGCGGTTAGGCTAACTACTTCTGGCAGAACCCGCTCCCATGGTGTGACGGGCGGTGTGTACAAGACCCGGGAACGTATTCACCGCGGCAAGCTGATCCGCGATTACTAGCGATTCCGACTTCACGCAGTCGAGTTGCAGACTGCGATCCGGACTACGACCGGTTTTCTGAGATTAGCTCCCCCTCGCGGGTTGGCAGCCCTCTGTACCGGCCATTGTATGACGTGTGTAGCCCTACCCATAAGGGCCATGATGACCTGACGTCATCCCCACCTTCCTCCGGTTTGTCACCGGCAGTCTCATTAGAGTGCCCTTGCGTAGCAACTAATGATAAGGGTTGCGCTCGTTGCGGGACTTAACCCAACATCTCACGACACGAGCTGACGACGGCCATGCAGCACCTGTGTTCTAGCTCTCTTTCGAGCACGAAACCATCTCTGGTAACTTCTAGACATGTCAAGGGTAGGTAAGGTTTTTCGCGTTGCATCGAATTAAACCACATCATCCACCGCTTGTGCGGGTCCCCGTCAATTCCTTTGAGTTTCAACCTTGCGGCCGTACTCCCCAGGCGGTCAACTTCACGCGTTAGCTTCGTTACTGAACAGCAAGCCGTCCAACAACCAGTTGACATCGTTTAGGGCGTGGACTACCAGGGTATCTAATCCTGTTTGCTCCCCACGCTTTCGTGCATGAGCGTCAGTACAGGTCCAGGGGATTGCCTTCGCCATCGGTGTTCCTCCGCATATCTACGCATTTCACTGCTACACGCGGAATTCCATCCCCCTCTACCGTACTCTAGCCATGCAGTCACAAATGCAGTTCCCAGGTTGAGCCCGGGGATTTCACATCTGTCTTGCATAGCCGCCTGCGCACGCTTTACGCCCAGTAATTCCGATTAACGCTTGCACCCTACGTATTACCGCGGCTGCTGGCACGTAGTTAGCCGGTGCTTATTCTTCAGGTACCGTCATTAGTCCAAAGTATTAGTTCAGACCGTTTCTTCCCTGACAAAAGCGGTTTACAACCCGAAGGCCTTCTTCCCGCACGCGGCATGGCTGGATCAGGCTTGCGCCCATTGTCCAAAATTCCCCACTGCTGCCTCCCGTAGGAGTCTGGGCCGTGTCTCAGTCCCAGTGTGGCTGGTCGTCCTCTCAGACCAGCTACAGATCGTCGCCTTGGTAGGCTTTTACCCCACCAACTAGCTAATCTGATATCGGCCGCTCCAATTGCGCGAGGTCTTGCGATCCCCCGCTTTCACCCTCAGGTCGTATGCGGTATTAATCCGGCTTTCGCCGGGCTATCCCCCACAACTGGGCACGTTCCGATATATTACTCACCCGTTCGCCACTCGCCACCAGGATTGCTCCCGTGCTGCCGTTCGACTTGCATGTGTAAGGCATGCCGCCAGCGTTCAATCTGAGCCAGGATCAAACTCTTCAGTTCGATCTTGATAAATTACTCAAAGAATTGAAGTGAACTTCACTTCTATGAGCGTTTAAGGTCCATGAGACCTCGAGTCTTGCGACTCTTCGGCACTCGCCTTCTAACGCCCACACTTATCGGCTGTTAATTTTTAAAGAGCTGCAAACCGGCTTCGCCGTCTTGCTTTGCTGTCCGATCTATCTCGTTCAGCGCAGCCTTAGACTGTAGCACCTTTTTGCTCGACTTCAACAACTTGCTTGATTTTTTTCGTCCGCCGCTTTCGCCGCCTGCCGAAACCAATCTGTTGCCTTGGTCGCTCCGTTGATCAGTGATCAGCGAAGACCACGACTATAGCATCGAATTTTCGGCCTTCGCGAGGCTGTCACGAAATTACTGCTGGATTCCGACGGTCTGCAGGCTCGCCTGAGCCCGCCGGCATACCGATGCCGGGTCGTCGCTCTGAAGAATGGTGGGCAGCAGCGATGCCAGGCGACGGGTATCCGCCCGCAAGACGCGCTGCTTGATCGACGAGATCTGCGACGGGTGCATCGAGAAGTTGCGCAGCCCCATCGCCAGCAGCAGATCGGTGAACTCAGGATCCCCCGCCATTTCGCCGCACACGCTGACCCCCTTGCCCGCCGCTCGCGCAGTCGTGATGGTCTGTGCGATCAACCCCAGCACCGCGGGGTGCCAGGGGTCGTAGAGGTGCGCCACCGCCTCGTCGGCGCGGTCGATCGCCAGGGTGTACTGGATCAGGTCATTGGTGCCGATCGACACGAAGTCGAAGTGCTTCAGCAGCAAAGGCAGCGCAAGCGCCGCCGCCGGCACCTCGATCATGGCGCCGACCTCCACCTCGCCGCACGGCCGCCCCGAATCCGCCAGCTGCTGCCGGGCCCGGTCGAGCGCCTCCAGGAACATCCGCACTTCGCTCAGGTGCGCCACCATCGGTACGAGGATGCGCACCGGCCCGACGGCCGCCGCCCGCAGGATCGCCCGCAGTTGCTGCCGAAACATGCCCGGCTCCGACAGGCTCCAGCGGATCGCTCGCAGCCCCAGCGCGGGATTCAGCGCATGCTCATGCCTCAGTTCATTGACCGACATGCGGTCGAGCTGCTTGTCGGCACCGATGTCGACCGTGCGGATCGTCACCGGCAGGCCCCGCATCGCCTCGATGGCCGCCCGGTACGCCTCGTACTGCTCGTCCTCGCCCGGCAACTCGCTGCCGCGGTTCATGAACAGGAACTCGCTGCGGAACAGCCCCACGCCGACCGCCCCCGCCTCCAGCGCCCCGATGGCATCCACCGGCAGCTCGATGTTGGCCTGCAGCTCCACGCGCTCGCCATCCATCGTCACCGCCGGCGTGTGGCGCAGCCGCGCCAGGCGGTCGCGCTCAAGCCCGCTCTGGCGCTGCCTGAAGCGGTATTCCTCGAGCACGATCGGCGACGGGTTGACGATCACCGCCCCGCAGTCACCGTCGATCACCACCCAGTCGTCCTGGCGGATGATGTGGCTCGCCTCGCGCGCGCCGACCACGGCCGGGATGTCCATGCTGCGCGCGACGATCGCGGTGTGCGAGGTCTTGCCGCCCACGTCGGTGATGAAGCCGGTGAAGATGCTGCGCTTGAACTGCAGCATGTCGGCCGGCGCGATATCGTTCGCCACCAGCACCAGCGGATCCTCGCCGCCGAAATCGCGCGGGCTCACGCCCGGCGCCGGCGCCGAATCCGACAGCGGCCCGCGGGCCATTGCCCGCAGCAGGCGCTCGACCACCTGCTCCAGGTCGGCCTTGCGCTCACGCAGGTAGTCGTCTTCCATCTCGTCGAACTGGCGCGCCAGCACCTCCAGCTGCGCCGACAGCGCCCACTCGCCGTTGTAATGGCGCTCCTGGATCCAGTTCTTGGTCGCGCCGGTCAGTGAGTCGTCGTGCAGCAGCATCAGGTGCACGTCGAGCAGCGCCGACAGCTCGCCCGGCGCATCGGCGGGCAGTTCGCGCTGCAGCGTCGTCAGTTCCTGGGCGACCGCATCGCGCGCCGTGCGCAGCCGCTCGATCTCCGATTCGACCTGCGACGCCTCGATGAAATAGTGCGCGACGTCGACGCGGCTCGACGCGACCATCACCGCGCGGCCGATCGCGACACCCCGTGACACCGGCAATCCGAAGACCTGGAAGCTCATGCAGACGATCGTAGCAGCGGGCGCTCCGCCCGCATGCAGGGAAACACGCAATGTCATCTGCGCGTCATCCCGGGTTCATGGACGCGTCACCGTGCGCATCCACCATCTCGGCAGTTCACAGGAGAAAGCCATGAGGGACCTGCCCCTGCCGACGATGCCTCTGTCCGATTTGCGTGGTGACACGTCCCGGAGGTCACTTCACGAAAGCTCACACACTCCACAAGCGCGCCGGATCGATGCTGCTCAGCTGGAAATTGTTTGGGCACGCGATGAAGACGAAGTTCGCCAGGCGCAGCGCCTGAGGCACCTGGTTTTCGCTGAAGAGATGGGCGCACGCCTGAGCGTGCCGCACGGCTCGCCGGCGGGGCACGACATCGACATGTTCGACCCGTTCTGCGAGCACCTGCTGGTGCGCGCCCCGGGCGAGGGTGGCGAGCCGGGCCCGGTGATCGGCACCTACCGCGTGCTGACGCCGGACTCCGCACGCCGCATCGGCGGCCTGTACAGCGAGACCGAGTTCGACCTGACCCGGCTGCGCCCGCTGCGCTCGACGATGGTGGAACTGGGCCGCTCCTGCGTGCACCCGGCCTGGCGCTCGGGCGGCGCGATCCTCGCGCTGTGGGGTGCGCTCGCCGAGTTCATGGTGCGCAACAAGCTGGACACGATGGTCGGCTGCGCGAGCGTCAGCATGCGCGACGGTGGCCATTTCGCCGCCAGCCTGTGGGAGCAGCTGCGCCACACGCACTTGGCGCCGATCGAGCTGCAGGTGCGCCCGCGGCTCGCGCTGCCGGTGGATGAACTGCAGCACGACCTCGTGGTCGAGGCGCCGGCACTGATCAAGGGTTACCTGCGCTGCGGCGCGAAGGTGCTGGGCCCACCGGCCTGGGATCCTGACTTCAACACCGCCGACCTCCCGATGCTGATGCGCATCGCCGACCTGCCGCAGCGCTACCGCAAGCACTTCCTGGGACAGTGAGCGACCGGGGCCGCGGCCCCGGTGCTTCGCCCGCTACGGCGTCACTCGCCTTCGCCGAACTTGTCGTTGATCAGCGCGACGAGGGCCTGCATCGCCGCTTCTTCGTCGGCCCCGGAGGTTTCGAGCTCGACCTGGGTGCCGATCCCGGCGGCCAGCATCATGACGCCCATGATGCTCTTGGCGTTGACCTGGCGGCCGTTGCGGCTCATCTGGACCTCGCACTGGAAACTGCCGGCAAGCTTGCTGAGCTTGGCCGAGGCACGCGCGTGCAGGCCGAGTTTATTGCTGATGGTGATGCTGGTTTTGGTCATTTCCGCCTGGTTTGAAGGCCTGGTTCTGCGGACGTGCGGAGGCCACCTGCATCACGCCCTGCGTGGCGCCGGCCATCGCACGTGCCGCCATCGCGTCGAGGGATTCGTCGGCATAGCAAAGAGAACGCCACAGCATCGGCACGTTGACGCCGGCGATGACCTTCACGTGCAGGCCGTCGGCGAGGCGCTGCGCCACGTTGCAGGGGGTTGCGCCGAACACGTCGGCGAAGATCAGCGCGTCGGGGTTGCTGACGCGGCCCAGCATCTCGCGCGCCTGGCGCTCGACCTCCTCGACCGGCGTGCCGGGCAGCACGTCGAGCGCCTCGAGCAGCCGCGCACAGTCCGGGAAGGTGTGCTGTGCCACCGCTTTCAGCGATGACGCCAGCGGCGCGTGGGCAATGATGAGAAGACCGGGCATGGTTTTCGATTATCGGCAGTTCGAGCCGCCGACTTGGTGGCTGAGGCCAACCGCGCGGCCTCGTCTCGCCACAAAAACCACAGATGTGCACCAAACCAGCATCCCTCCACAACGCTGGAGCGTGGTCGCGCGCTGACACGCGCTGTCACACGGCGCCCGCCCGTCGTCATCCCGCAAGCTTCAACCCGTCGAAAAAGGCGTCGGCGGCCGAGGCATCCACGCGCGCGCCGAGCACGGTCGCCTGGTAGACGACGGTGCCCTTGACGAAGAACAGCAGTTCCTCGCGCACCACGCTGCCGTCCGGGAACCGACCGTCGACACGCACCCGCTGCGCCAGCGGATTCGGCGTCATGCCGGCCACCACGGCAGCACCGGCGACGACGGGCGTGCCACCGAGGTTGCCGACGGCAGCCGTGCGCAGGGCCTCGATCGTCGCGGCGACGCGCGCCGGATCCTGCACGTCGGTGAAGCTGAGGGCGAAGGTCGCCCCTGCGGCCTGGCACGATTCCAGATTCAGCTTCAGCGCGGCGCCGGCCAGCGGCACGGTACGCGCATCCTGCGACGGCCGGCACGGGAACAGCGCAAGCACCCCGCCGCCGGCAGGTCGCACTTCGCGCCAGTCGAGCGAGGGCGTGCAGGCCGCCACCACCAGGCAGGCGGCAGCACAAAGACGTGGGATTCGCATCGGCCGATTATCCCGGCCCGCAGCGCCACAATGGCCCGCATGAGCACCACCTCCTCCACGCCCCTGCCGCTGTCGGGCATCCGCGTCCTCGACCTGTCGCGGGTGCTGGCCGGCCCCTGGTGCACCCAGACGCTCGCCGACCTGGGTGCCGACGTGATCAAGGTCGAGCGCCCGATGCGCAACGGCAGCGGCGGCGACGACACCCGCGGCTGGGGCCCGCCGTTCCTGAAGGCACGCGATGGCGAGGACACCGCCGAGGCGGCCTACTACCTCGGCACCAACCGCAACAAGCGTTCGATCACGGTCGACATCGCGCAGCCGGAAGGCCAGGCGCTGATCCGCCGGCTGGCGTCGCAGTGCGACGTCTTCATCGAGAACTTCAAGGTCGGCGACATGGCCCGCTACGGGCTCGACGCCGCATCGCTGCGGGCGCTCTACCCGCGCCTCGTCTACTGCTCGATCACCGGCTTCGGCCAGACCGGCCCCTATGCCGACCGCGCCGGCTACGACTACGCCATCCAGGGCATCGGCGGCCTGATGAGCGTGACGGGCGAACGCGACGACCTCCCCGGCGGCGGTCCGCAGAAGGTGGGCGTCGCGGTGGCCGACCTGTTCACCGGCATGTACGCGAGCGTCGCGATCCTGGCCGCGCTGCGCCACCGCGATGCGACCGGCCAGGGCCAGGCCATCGACATGGCGCTGCTGGACACCCAGGTCGCGATGCTCGCCAACCTGGGCGCCAATTTCCTCGCCACCGGTGTCGCGCCAAGCCGGGCGGGCAACGCCCACCAGAACATCGTCCCCTACCAGGTGTTCGAGACCTCGGACGGCCACATGATCCTCGCGGTCGGCAACGACGGCCAGTTCGCCAAGTTCTGCGAGGTGGCCGGCCGCCCGGAGCTGGCCGCCGACCCGCGCTTCGCCCGCAATGCCGACCGCGTGCGCCATCGCGCCGTGCTGGTGCCGCTGCTGGCAGCGCTGATCGCGGCCCGGCCCCGGCAGCACTGGCTGTCCGCCCTCGAAGCGGCGAAGGTCCCCTGCGGCGCGATCAACGACCTGGCCGAGGTCTTCGCCGATCCACAGGTGCAGTTCCGCGGCATGACGGTGCCGATGCCGCACCCGCTGGCCGACACGCTGCGCGTCGTCGCGAGCCCGATGAAGCTGTCCGATACGCCGGTGCAGTACCGTCGCGCGCCGCCACTGCTGGGCGAGCACACCGACGACGTGCTGGCCGAGCTCGGCTGGTCCGATGCCGAGCGCGCCGAACTGCGTCGCCAGAACATCCTGTAACAGACACCGCGACACCCCCGAGGTCGGGGGATTTGCGCGATCGGGGGGTGACCACGCCCATCTGCCTGAAGGACACTTGCAACCAAGGGTGACAAACCCGCACAAGCCGTTCTTTCACGGACAGGGATGCCAACATGGACATGACCGAACTCGACCGCGCCGCCGCGCCCGCTCACCAAGACGGCCACGAGCCGGACGAGCGCGATCACTGGCGGGACGTGGTCAACGAGCTCAGCGCCGAGATGGCGACGCCGCTGACCAGCGCGCTCGAACGCGTCACGACGCTGGCCGGCACCGGCCGCATCGACCGTGTCAGCCTGCGCTGCCTGGTGGAAGAACTGCAGAAGGCGCGCGCGATCAGCATCACCGGCCAGCAGCTCGGTCGACTGGCCTCGGGCCGGCTGCGGCAGACGCATGAGCGCCTGCCGCTCACGCAGAGCCTGAAAGACGTGCTGACCCAGCGCGCCGCCGAAACCCAGGCGCGCGGCATCCACATCAAGCAGGTGCTGAAGCCGGCCGACGTGATCGTCGACGCCTCGCTGCTGTTCAGCCTGTTCAACGCGCTGCTGGACTGGTCGCTGGCCCATGCGCAGTCGACCATCGACTACCGCATCGACATCAAGACCTGGCCGACGCATGCGCGCCTGGTCAGCAAGTTCGCCTACCAGCCCGAAGACCAGGCCGACCTCCCGCCGGCCACGGTGGAAGACGGCTCGCCGCTGGATTCGATCGCCTGGCGCCTGCTCGAGCAGACCGCCTGGACGATGGGCCTGCCGATCGAACGCAAGATCGAAGGCAGCCACGTGACGCTGTCGATCGAGTTCCCCCGCACCGTCAGCGAGCAGCTCGAAGGCCTGAGCATCCTCGAGCTCGACCGCGGCTTCGCGCCGTCGTCGCGCACCAAGCCGCTGGCCGGCAGCCACGTGCTGGTGGTCGCCTCGCGGCGCGACGTGCGCGTACAGGTGCGCGACGCGGTGCGCAACATGGGCCTGCTGGTGGATTTCGTGACCTCGATCGAGGAAGCCCGCGATTTCTGCCGCAGCGGCCTGCCGCATGCGATCGTCGTCGAGGCGGTGCTGCGCGGCGACCGCTTCAACGACCTGCGCCACGAGGTCGATTCGGCCGGCACCGAGGTGGTGTTCATCGAGATCATCGAAGAGGGCAACGCCTTCGAGATCTCGGGCTTCGGCGGGCTGAGCATGGCGCGCGTCGGGCGCGACGCGATCCTGACCTCGCTGCCGTCGGCGCTGATGTTCGAGCTGTCGAAGACTACTTGAGGCTGCCGAACACCTTCTTCAGGATCGCGCTCCCGGTGGCGACCGGGTTCTCGCGGATCTTGTGCTCTTCTTCGCCGATCATCACGAACAGCCCGTCGAGCGCCTTCTCGGTGACGTAGTTGTGGATGTTGGCGTCCTGCGGCTTCAGCAGCCCGAAGCTGGCCGCCTTGCCGGCCACCGCGTTGTACTTGTCGACCAGCGCCACCTTCTCGGTCGCCCGCTTGACGATCGGCAGGAAGCGCACGCCCAGCGGCTCGCGGGTCTTGGCCGAGAAGAACTGCGTCACCGAGCCATCGCCGCCGGTCAGGATGCCCTTCGCGTCGTCGACGCTCATGCTCTTCACCGCGCCGACCAGCAGCGTCTTCGCTTCCGGCACCGCGGCCTCGGCGGCGCGGTTCAGCGCCGTCTCCAGTTCGTCGACGCGCCGTTGCTGGCCGGTCGCCTTCAGGAAGCGCGCAGCGTCGTTCAGGAAGCCGGGCAACGGGATGTGCACCTTCGGGTTCGCGAGAAAACCGTCGGGCCGGCCGAGCAGGCTGACGGCCGACACCGCGCCGCGCTCCAGCGCCGCCCGGATGCCCGAGGCCGCGTCGCCTTCGCTCAGGCTGAACGCCCAGGCCGAGCCGTTCCAGGCCCACAAGCCCAATCCTGCGAGCGCCCCTGACGTAAACTTTCTCCGTTGCATCGATCGAACCCCATGAAATTGACCCGCCATCTTGCCGTTGCGTTGAGTGTTCTGGCAATCGCGGCAGCGGCTTGTGGGGCTTATGCAGTGTTTTCGGGCAGCGCCGGTCCGCGGATCGCGCCCGACGCCGCGTTCACCCGCCTCGACGGTAGCCGCAGCAGCGTCGCGCAGTTGAAGGGGCAGGTGGTGCTGGTCAACTTCTGGGCCACCACCTGCACGACCTGCGTGCACGAGATGCCGCAGGTGGTCGAGACCCACAACCGGTTCAAGGCGCGCGGCTTCGAGACGCTGGCGGTGGCGATGAGCTACGACCCGCCGGCCTCGGTGATCCACTTCGCCGAATCGCGGCACCTGCCGTTCACCGTCGTGATCGACAACACCGGATCGGTAGAGAAAAGCTTCGGCCCGATCGAGGGCACGCCGACCAGCGTGCTGATCAACAAGCGCGGCGAGATCGTCAAGCGCTATGTCGGCGCGCCGGACTTCGCGGCGCTGCAGGCGCTGGTCGAGAAACTGCTCGCCGAGGCCTGATCCCGGATCACGCCTGCGTTCAAATGGCGTTCGCGACGCCGGCTTCGTGCGCCTGCTGGTCCGCGTGGTAGCTCGAACGCACCATCGCGCCGACGGCCGCGTGCGTGAACCCCATCTTCAGCGCCTCGTGCTCGAACATCTTGAAGGTGTCCGGGTGCACGTAGCGTCGCACCGGCAGGTGGTGGCCGCTCGGCGCGAGGTACTGGCCGATCGTCAGCATGTCGATGCCGTGCTCGCGCATGTCGCGCATCACCTGCAGGATCTCTTCATCGGTCTCGCCGAGGCCGACCATCAGCCCGCTCTTGGTCGGCACGTGCGGCGCGAATTCCTTGAAGCGCTTCAGCAGGTTCAGCGAGTACGCGTAGTCCGAGCCCGGGCGTGCTTCCTTGTACAGGCGCGGCGCGGTCTCGAGGTTGTGGTTCATCACGTCGGGCGGTGCCGCCTTCAGGATCTCCAGCGCGCGGTCCATGCGGCCGCGGAAATCGGGCGTCAGGATCTCGATGCGGGTCTCGGGCGACAGCTCGCGGGTGCGCTGGATGCACTCGACGAAATGCGCCGCGCCGCCGTCGCGCAGGTCGTCGCGGTCGACGCTGGTGATCACCACGTACTTCAGGCGCAGCGCCGCGATGGTCTTCGCGAGGTTCAGCGGCTCGTCCGCATCGAGCGGATCGGGCCGGCCGTGGCCGACGTCGCAGAACGGGCAGCGGCGGGTGCACTTGTCGCCCATGATCATGAACGTGGCCGTGCCCTTGCCGAAGCATTCGCCGATGTTCGGGCACGACGCTTCTTCGCAGACCGTGTGCAGCTTGTGCTCGCGCAGGATCTGCTTGATCTCGTAGAAGCGGGTGGTCGGCGAGCCGGCCTTCACGCGGATCCAGTCCGGCTTCTTCAGCGTCTCGGCGGCGACGATCTTGATCGGGATGCGGGCCGTCTTGGCCTGCGCCTTCTGCTTGGCGCTCGCATCGTAGTGGGCCGCGTCCTGGGCCTGGTGGATGACGTTCTCGGTCGACATCGGGGTACTTTCTTGGGGGCGGCCGACGGGTCAGCGCAGTGGAATCAGCTGAGGTGCGACGCGAGCCGGTCGCCCAGCTGCTGCGCCGCGGTGGTCCAGTCGGTGCGGACGCCCAGTGTAGCCAAGTCGACGGTTTGCAGCCCGGCGTAGCCGCAGGGGTTGATGCCGCTGAAGGGGCTCAGGTCCATCGCCACATTCAGCGCGACGCCGTGGTACGTGCAATGCCGGCTGATCTTGATGCCCAGCGCGGCCACCTTGCCGAGGCCTTCGAACTCGTGCACGCGCGGTCCGCTCAGCGCGGCATGCCCGGCCGGATCCGCGAGGTTCACGTAGATGCCCGGCGCGCCCGCCACCCGGTGGCCGGTGATGCCGAAGCCCTCCAGCGTCTTGATGACGCAGTGCTCCAGCCGGTAGACGTATTCCTTCACGTAGATGCCGAGCCGGCGCAGGTCGATCAGCGGGTAGGCCACCACCTGGCCGGGGCCGTGGTACGTGACCTGCCCGCCGCGGTTCGTTTGCACCACCGGGATGCCGTGCGGGTCCAGCACATGCTCGGCCTTGCCGGCCAGGCCCTGCGTGTAGACGGGCGGGTGCTCGCACAGCCAGATCTCGTCCGGCGTGTCGGCGCCGCGGCCCTCGGTGAACTCGCGCATCGCCTGCGCGGCCGCCGCATAGTGGGTCGGGCCGAGCAGCTTCAGCAGCGCGGACACGTCAAAGCACCAGCCACCGCGCCAACGTCAAAGCACCACCTTGACCATCGGATGGGTCGACAGCGTGCGGTACAGCTCGTCGAGCTGCTCGCGGCTGGTGGCGGTGACGGTGATCGTCACGCCCAGGTACTTGTTGCCGCTGCTCGGGCGGATCTCGACGGTGGACGCGTCGTAGGCCGGGTCGAACTGCTTCGCGATCGTCGTGATCGCATGGACGAAACCGTCGACGTTGGTGCCCATCACCTTGATCGGGAAACGGGACGGGTAGTCGATCAGCGACTGGTCGGGCGGAATCTCTTGCATCTCTTGCATCGTGGCGTTCATGCCGTCGCAGATGGGGCGGCCGGCAGCAAATTCAAATCGACTGCACCTTCTTGGCCCGCTGGTAGGCCTCGTAGAGCTTCGCGTAGACGGGGCCCGGCTTGCCGCGCAACGCGCCATGGCCGACCGCTTCGCCGTCGACCTGGGTCACCGCCAGCACCTCCTTGGTGGCCGAGCTCAGCATCAGCTCGTCGGCGCCCGCCACCTCGGCCTCGGAGATCGGGCGCAGGTTGTAGCCGATGCCGGTTTCCTCGCACAGCTCGCGGATGAGCTCGTAGCGGATGCCTTCGAGCACGTGCTCGCTCTTGGGCGGCCCGAGCACCGCGCCTTCGTGCACGACCCAGACGTTGCTGGACGAGGCCTCGGTCAGGAAGCCGTCGCGGAACATGATCGTCTCGATCGCGCCGTGGTCGGCCGAGATCTGGCGGGCCAGCACGTTGCCGAGCAGCGAGATCGACTTGATGTCGCCGCGCTCCCAGCGGAAGTCGCGCGCGGTGACGCAGGTGACGCCGTGGTGGCGCTGCTCGGCGCTGGCCGGCTTCATCGGGTTGGCCATCATGAACACCGTCGGTGTCAGATCGGGCGGCATCACGTGGTCGCGCACCGCGACGCCGCGCGTGATCTGGATGTACAGCAGCTGGTCGTCGGCCGCCTGCGCGTCGATCAGCGTGCGGCAGCGTTCCAGCCACTGCGCCCGGTCGAACGGGCTCGCGATGCGCACCTTGCCGAGGCTGCGGGTCAGGCGGGCGAGGTGCTCGTCGAAGCGGAACAGGCGCCGGCCGTAGACCGGCACGACCTCGTAGATGCCGTCACCGAAGACGAAGCCGCGGTCCAGCACCGACACCTTGGCGTCGCGCAGCGGGCCGTACTCGCCGTTGAGGTAGCACAGGGTGTCAGGAAGGGCTTGCATGCGGGCTCCCGGGGACAGATGCAGTGGGGACGGACGAGCTTACTTGATCCACAGCCGCAGGGCATCCCAGGCGCGGCCGAAGATGCCGGCCTGCTCGACGGCAGTCAGCACCACCAGCGGCAGCTCGGCCACCGGCGCGCCGGCGGAGGTCGTCACCCTCAGCGTGCCGACGCGCTGGCCCTGCGCCAGCGGCGCGACCAGCGGATCGGTGCGTTCGATCTTCGTCTGCAGCTTCGCGCCGTCGCCCTTGGGCACGCTGACGAAGACCGCGTTCGCCGCGCCCAGCTGGGCCTCGCGTGCCGCGCCCTTCCAGACCGGCACCGTGGCCACCGCCTTCGACGACTCGAACAGGCGCACCGTGTCGAAGGCCTGGAAGCCCCAGTTCAGCAGCTTCTGGCTCTCGTTCGCGCGCGCGTCCATCGAGGCCGCGTTGAGCACCACGCTGAGCAGGCGCCGCTTGCCACCGGCCGCGCCATTGGCGGCCAGGTTCGGGAAATCGCGCTGCGCCGACACCACCATGCAGTAGCCGGCGGCCTCGGTGTAGCCGGTCTTCATGCCGTCGACGGTGGGGTCGCGCGTCAGCAGCACGTTGCGGTTGTTCTCGTTGCTGATCGGCGCGCCGTCATAGTGGTACTTCTTGATCGAGTAGATCGGGTAGTACTCGGGGAAGTCGCGGATGATGCGGCCCGCGATCACCGCCACGTCGCGCGCGGTGCTCTTGTGGCCCGGCTCGGTCAGGCCGGTGGCATTCTTGAACTGGGTGTTCTTCAGGCCGAAGGCCTGCGCCTGGCGGTTCATCAGCTCGATGAACTGGTCGAGCGTGCCGGCGACGCCTTCGGCCAGCACCACCGCGGCGTCATTGCCCGAATTGACGATCAGCCCGCGCAGCAGATCCTCGACCTTCGGCGTGCTGCGCGGCTCGATGAACATCAGCGAGCCGCCCCCCTTGCGCTCCTGCCAGGCGCGCAGCGACACCGGCAGCGTCTGCTCCATCGTCAGCTTGTGGTCGCGCAGGGCCGCGAACGCCAGGTACGCGGTCATCAGCTTGGTCAGCGAGGCCGGGTCGGCCGGCGCATCGGCCTCGCGCTCGGCGAGCGTCTGGCCGGTGGTCAGGTCGAGCAGGATGTAGCTCTTGGCCGCGACCTCCGGCGGCTGGGGGGCCTGCGCGTGGGACACGGACGAGACGGCGGCGGCGGCGAGCGCCAGCACGAGGGCAAACAGTCTTTTCATGACATCGGAATCAGGTTGGGCGGCGCGAATGGCCCCGGCATCAACGATGCCAGGACCGCACCACCAGGTTCTTCAGCAGCGCCAGCTGCCCGTGAAAGAAATGGCCCACGCCGGGGATGACCACCACCGGCAGGGACTGCGGTCGTGCCCAGTCGAGGGTCGCCGACAGCGGCACGATGTCGTCCGACTCGCCGTGGATCACCAAAGTTTCCTCCGGCACCGGCGCGACCTTCTGTTTCTGCGTCGACGGCCCGACCAGCACCAGCCGCTCGACCTTCGCATCATCGGGCAAGCGGGCCGCCGCCTGCGATGCGACGTAGCCGCCGAACGAGAAGCCCGCGAGCGCGAGCGGCAAGGCCGGATCGCGGTGCGCGGCGATCACGGCCAGCGCGTCGTCGATCTCGCCCTGGCCTTCGTCCCACACGCCCTCGGAGGCCGCCACGCCGCGGAAGTTGAAGCGCACGCTGCGGTAGCCCAGCTGCAGGAAGGCGCGCGCAAGCGTCTGCACGACCTTGTTGTCCATCGTGCCGCCCTGCTGCGGGTGCGGGTGGCAGATCACGGCCACGCCGCGCGGCTCGCCCTCGGGGCGGTCGAGCGCGCATTCGAGCGCGCCCGCGGGGCCCGGCGTCAGTTGCTTGACGGTCTTCGAATTCATCGGCCCGGCCCCGGTCAGCGCCCGACCGAGTCCGGCAGCAGCAGCCGCTCGACCACCACGCCGTTCTTCAGGTGCGATTCGACGATCTCGTCGATGTCGGCATCGTCGATGTAGGTGTACCAGACCGCTTCCGGGTAGACAACCGCCACCGGCCCGCCGGCGCAGCGGTCGAGGCAACCCGCCTTGTTGACCCGCACGCCGCCGGGGCCGGCCAGCTTCTCGGCCTTCGTGCGCGACTTGCAGCGTTCGAAGCCGGCCTGCGCATGGTGGTTGGCACAGCTGTCTTCGCCTTTGTCGCGCTGGTTCAGGCAGAAGAAGATGTGGCGCTTGAAATAGGTCATCGGCGCATTTTACGGACCTGGGGCGGCGGGCTCGATGCTGTCCCGGGCGGCCACGCGGGCAAGAAGGTAGACCAGCGCCGCATACGGCCACAGCCAGCCCACCCATTGCGCGAGGCCGTGGAAGCGGATGAAGCGGCCCTGCTCCCAGCCCTGCAGGCTCTCGGCGAAGTAGGGGTCGGTCGGCGCCTGCGCCACCAGTGCGACCAGCGCCGTCACGACCACCAGGCCGAGGCCGGCCGCGCCGCGCCGCGGCACGCGCAGCAGCAACAGCCCGGCGATCGCACCGGCCAGGAGCCCCGGCAACGCGGGCGGCGTCAGCCACGCCAGCGCATGCTGCGGGCCGAAGTTCAGCGCCGTCGACAGCGTGGTCGTCGCGAAACCGAGCGCGGCCGCGCCGGGCACCGTCACCGCGCGGCGCCAGCCCGGCCGCACGATGGTGTAGGCGACCAGGCAGGGCGCCAGCAGGCCGAGCAGGATCGTCAGCACCTCGCTGCCGCGCGTCAAGGGCGTCATCGCGACGCTCGCATCGGCCCAGTCTTCGGTCCACGCCGACCAGGGCGTGCCGGCGAGCGCCTCGGCGGCCAGCTCCTGCAGCCGCACCAGCACCTGGCCGAGGCCGAGCGGCACCGGCGTCGGGAACAGCAGGCCGATCGGCCACAGCAGCAGCAGCAACAGCCCGCCGGCACTGCGGGCGACGAACCAGCGGTCGCGCAGCGTCTGCCAGCGCTCGATGCCGCCCAGCGCATGCACCGCCACCGCGACCAGCGCACCGGCCAGCGTGCCGGCGGCGTTCAGCATCCAGTCGAGCATCGACGGCACGCGCTGCGGCAGCCAGTTCTGCAGGCTCTCCATCAGGAACGACAGCAGCGCGCCGGCCAGCAACGCCACGACGAAGGCGATCGACACCCGCCGCCCCGAGCGCACCAGTGCCCCCACCGCGAGCGCGCCGAGCGGCATGTAGCCGAGCAGGTTGGAGACCACGTCGAAGGCCGTCCAGTAGCGCAGCCACGGCAGGTGGCCGAGCCCGTACAACGGAAGCGCAATCGGTTGCTTCCAGCCGGTGAACGGCGACAGGCTGGCGTAGACGATCAGCGCCGCATACAGCCACGCCAGCGGTGCGGCCGAGCTGCGATGCCGTGCCATGGCCTGGTCAGAACGGCTTGACGATCACCAGCACGACGATCGCGGCGAACAGCAGGATCGCGGTCTCGTTGAAGAAGCGGTACCAGCGCTCGCTGCGCTGGTTGCTGAACTGCTCGAACTTGCGCAGCAGCGCGCGGCAACCGTGGTGGTAGCCGATCGCCAGCACCACCAGCGCGAGCTTGGCGTGCAGCCAGCCGTTGCCGGGCCCGCGCCCGACGCCGAAGCCCAGCCACAGCCACAGGCCGAACAGCAAGGCCGGCACCATCAGGAAGCTGCTGAAGCGATAGAGCTTGCGTGCCATCAGCAGCAGGCGCTCACGTTCAGCATGGCTGTCGGGCGGCACCGATGCGAGGTTGACGAACAGGCGCGGCAGGTAGAAGAGACCGGCGAACCAGCTCGCGACGAAGATGAGGTGCAGGGCCTTGACCCAGGGATAGAGGCTGCTCATCCGCGGGATTATGGCGGCCCAAAAAAGAAAACCCCGACCGTCAAGGCCGGGGTTGAAAAGCCTCATCGCTGTCATCACGGTAAGGCTCCTGCTCAGGGAGGAAAAGCAGGGAATGACGACCTTGCGGCTATCATTCAGTGGCGACTTTAGCAGATGAGTGCCGGGCTGTTGAAGTGCCGCCGCACGGGATTTACACGTAAAAAGTCCCGATGTCTCATCGTCACATCGGTTTCGGCGGCCGGCCCCCGCGTCGCAACCGCCCTCAGAAGAAGCCATGCTGCCGCCCGCCCCGTTCCCCACCAGCCGCCCGCGCCGCCTGCGCCGCGATGAATTCACCCGCGCGCTCGTGCGCGAAAACCGCCTGCATGCCAGCGACCTGATCTACCCGGTGTTCGTGCAGGACGGACACAACCAGGTGCACGAGGTCGCGTCGATGCCCGGCGTGCAACGCTTGAGCCTCGACCGCCTGATGCCGCTGGCCGAAGAATGCGTGAAGCTCGGCATCCCGGTGATGGCGCTGTTTCCGGTCATCGAGCCCGCGCTGAAGACCGAGGACGGCAGCGAAGCGCTGAACCCGAAGGGCCTGGTGCCGACCGTGGTGCGCGAACTGAAGAAGCAGTTTCCGCAGCTCGGGCTGATGACCGACGTGGCACTCGACCCGTTCACGAGCCACGGCCAGGACGGCCTGCTCGACGACACCAATTACATCCGCAACGACGACACCGTGAAGGTGCTGACCGCCCAGGCGCTGGTGCAGGCCGAGGCCGGCGTCGACATCGTCGCGCCCAGCGACATGATGGACGGCCGCATCGGCGCGATCCGCAACGTGCTCGAAGCGCGCGGCCTGGTCCACACGCGGATCATGGCCTACAGCGCCAAGTACGCGAGCGCCTTCTACGGCCCGTTCCGCGACGCGGTCGGCTCGGCCAAGAACCTCGGCAAGGCGAACAAGAAGGTCTACCAGATGGACCCGGGCAACAGCGACGAAGCGCTGCGCGAGGTCGCGCTCGACCTGGCCGAAGGCGCCGACATGGTGATGGTCAAGCCCGGCATGCCCTACCTCGACATCGTGCGGCGCGTGAAAGACGAGTTCCGCGTGCCGACCTTCGCCTACCAGGTCAGCGGCGAGTACGCGATGGTCAAGGCCGCCGCCGCCCAGGGCTGGCTCGACCATGACGCGGTGATGCTCGAGAGCCTGCTCGCGTTCAAGCGCGCCGGCGCCGACGGCGTGCTCACCTACTTCGCGCTCGACGCGGCCCGGCTGCTGCGGCAGCAAGGCTGACGGCGCACCTGACCTCACCAACGCGGCGCATGCGCATCTTCCACATCACGGCCGAGCAATTCTCCGAGATCGAATCGCTGCCCGACAAGCTCCCGCCCACCGGCTACCTGTGGATCGGTACCGCGCGGCGCGAGTTCGAGGTCAACGTCGCTGAGATCCAGGCCGGGCTGCAGCGCTGGACCGGCGGGCAGCTGGTCGACCTGCACATCTCCGACCTGCTGAACAACCAGCTGCCGTCGCACTTCGACTACACCTCGTGGTACGACCTGATGGTGTTCCGCCGGCTCGCGGCCGGCAGCGGCAGCGCGGGCCTGTTCCTCGACGACCAGACCGGCACCGCCAGCACCGCGCGGCGCGCGCTCGAGGCGATCGACACCAGCCCGGTCGGTTTCGCGGTGTTCGACCGCGTGCTGCTGACGGTGCACCCGACCGACTGCCAGGTGCGCGATTTCTTCGCGAGCAAGCTGCAGCAGATGGTCGAGGGCGCCGACCAGCGCTACGAGCCGCGCGGTGCGATGCGCCTGCCGGCCAGCCCCGCCGACCTGATGCTGCGCATGCTGAACCACATGGTCGACAGCTACCTCGAGCTGCGCCGGCTGCTGACCCGGCAGCTCGGCTACCTGCAGCAGGAGCTGTTCAACCCGCGCAGCCAGTTCGACAGCTGGCAGGTGCTGCTCGAGTCGCGCAACTCGCTGCACCTGCTGGAAGACACCTGCGAGGACCAGCGCAGCGCGATCGTCGAATGGATCGACTCGCTCGACGAATGGCCGGACGAGCCGGACCCGAAGGCCGCGCGCGACCGCGAGCTGCTGCGGGTGCGCTCACGCGACGTGCTGGAGCACATCGAGCGCGTGCTGAGCCATGTGCGGCGGCTCGAATCCTCGGCCGAGACCGCGGTGCAGATGCATTTCTCGGCGCAGAGCAACCGCACCAACGACATCATGCGCACGCTGACGGTGCTGACCGCGATCTTCTTGCCGCTGAACCTGGTCACCGGTTTCTTCGGGATGAATTTCGAAGGGCTGCCGCTGATCCACAGCGGCGACGGTGTCTGGATGGCCAGCGGCTTCATGCTGGTGATCGCCGGCACGCTCGGCTGGTTCTTCTGGCGCAAGCGCTACCTGAGCACCTCGCGCCGGCCCCGCTGATGCTTCAGCGCTGGTACGGGTCGTCGTAGCCGAGTGCCGCGAGGATCCGCGTCTCCTCGGCCTCCATCTCGACCGCTTCATCTTCCTGCTCGTGGTCGTGGCCCTGCGCATGCAGCGTGCCGTGCACCAGCAGGTGCGCGTAGTGCGCCTGCAGCGTGATGCCCTGGGCGCGCGCCTCGGCCTCGACGACCGGGGCGCACAGGATCAGGTCGGCCACCACCACCGGCGTGTGGCTGTAGTCGAAGGTCAGCACGTTGGTCGCGTAATCCTTGCTGCGGTAGTCGCGGTTCAGCGCGCGGCCCTCGTCGGCATCGACGATGCGCACCGTGATCTCGCCGGGCGCCTGCAGCGCCGCGCGGATCCAGCGCGCCACCTTGTGGCGGGGCAGCTCGGTGCGGTGCGACGCGTCGGCGAACTGCAGCGACAGGCTCAGGTCATCCCGTGCAACCGCCATGGTCAGAGGCGCTCCGCAGGGGTCGCGTCGTAGGCCTCGACGATGCGTGCGACCAGCGGGTGGCGCACGACGTCGGCGGCGGTGAAGCGCGTCATCGCGATGCCGGCCACGCGGCGCAGCACGCGCTCGGCGTCGATCAGCCCGCTGTCGGTGCCGCGCGGCAGGTCGATCTGGCTCACGTCGCCGGTGACGACGCACTTGCTGCCGAAGCCGATGCGCGTCAGGAACATCTTCATCTGCTCGCGCGTCGTGTTCTGCGCCTCGTCGAGGATCACGAACGCATGGTTCAGCGTGCGCCCGCGCATGAAGGCGAGCGGCGCGATCTCGATGTTGCCCTTCTCGAACGCGCGGGCGACCTTGTCCATGCCCATCAGGTCGTACAGCGCGTCGTACAGCGGGCGCAGGTAGGGGTCGACCTTCTGCGCCAGGTCGCCGGGCAGGAAGCCGAGCCGTTCGCCGGCCTCGACCGCCGGTCGCGTCAGGATGATGCGCTGCACGCTGCTGCGCTCGAGCGCATCGACGGCACAGGCCACCGCGAGGAAGGTCTTGCCGGTGCCGGCCGGGCCGATGCCGAAGGTGATGTCGTGCGCCAGGATGTTGCGCAGGTACAGCTGCTGGTTCGGCGTGCGGCCGGTCAGCTCGGAGCGGCGGGTGCGCAACTGGACCTCGTCGTCGTCGCCGGCCTCGTCGCCCTGCACGTCGCCCTCGACCGCCTCGCGCAGTGCCGGGCGTCCGAGCTGGGGCGTGCGCGGCCGGGCCTGCGAATCGTCGGCCAGCGCCTCGGTGACCGCCAGCTGCAGCGTCTCGGCCGTGATCGGCCGGCGCGAGCGGCCGTACAAGGTCTGCAGCAAGGCCACCGCGCGCTCGGCGCTCGCCTTCGGGCCGTCGATGCGGAACGATTCGTTGCGGCGCGAGATGCTGACGCCGAAGGCCGTCTCGATGCTGCGCAGGTGTTCGTCGACGCTGCCGCACAGGTGCGACAGGCGGGCGTTGTCGAGCGGGATGAAGGCGTGGCGAAGGATCACGGGGCGGGGGACTCCGGCAGGCAGAAGAGGGGCAACAAGAAGGGCGAGGCCGGATTGTCGCCGGAAGGCCCCGACGCCGCAGCCATCCTGCACAATCCGCGTCCATGCCCTGCCTTGCGCCGCCGCCCACCCTCGCCCGACGGCTGCGTGCCACGGCCCGGCGCATGGCGGCCACGCTGGCCGCGGTGGTGAGCACGGTCGTGGCGTCCACGCTGGCGCTCACCGCCCTGCCGGCCGGGGCCGCCGACACGTCCGGCGTGATCGAGATCCGCAGCGCGAGTGCGGTCGCCAGCAACGCGCCGGTGTTTCCGCAGGACCTGAAGCAACGCAGCGTGCGCCTGCCCGACGACTGGGCCGAGACCCTGCCGCAGGCCGACGGGCCGGTCTGGTACCGCCTCGAGTTCACGCTGCCGGCCCCCCAGATCACGCCGGCCCCGCTGATGGCCGCCTACATCGAGCGCGCCTGCAGCACGGCGCAGGTCTGGCTGAACGGCAACCTCGTCTTCAGCGGCGGCCACCTGACCGAGCCGGTGACGCGCAGCTGCTTCTACCCGCAGCTCGTCACGCTGCCGCCCGCGCTGCTGAACCCGCAAGGCAACGTGCTCGAGATCAAGGTGCAGGGCAGCGCGCTGCAGCACGTCGCGTCGCGCCAGCGTGCCGGCGGCCTGTCGGCGGTGCAGATCGGGCCGCATGCGCAGCTGGCCGAGCTGCAGGCCCGGCAGACCTTCTGGAACGTCTCGCTGGTGCAGGTGATCTCGGCCATGCTGGTGCCGCTGGGCATCGTGATGCTGGGCATGGGCTGGCAGGACCGTCGCAGCCCCTACCTGATCTATTTCGGCCTGCTGGCGATCGGCTGGGCGGCGCTGTCGGCGCGCCTGTGGTGGCGCGATCCGCCGTGGGACAACATCACCAGCGAGTTCCTGGTGTGCGTCGGCTTCGGTGTGCTGGTGGCACTGGCGATCCAGTTCCTGATGCGCTATGCCGCGATGCGCTCGACCAAGCTGGAGATCGGGCTGGTGGTGCAATGCGTGCTGGTGCCGATCAGCCTGGCGCTGGCCGGCCCGGAGCGCCTCTACACGGTGACGAGCGGCTGGTACCTGCTGCTGTCGGCCGAGGTGATGGCAGCGGTCACGCTGTACCTGCGCGTGACCTGGCGCAAGGGCCCGGACGGCCGCGCCGAGTTCTGGCCGATGGCCTTCATGCTGATGGGCGTCGGCGTGCTGGTGCTGGTCGACCTGGCGACGCAGCACGGGTGGATCACGCTGCTGCCGGTGCACGTGCTGCACTTCAGCATGCCGCTGATGTTCGCCGCGGTCGGTGCGCGCCAGATCCAGATCTTCGGGCGCGCGCTGCAGGTGGCCGAGGCGAGCCGCAATTCGCTGGAGAGTCGCATCAACGAGGTCACCGCCGAGATCGAGCGCAACTTCTCGCAGATGGCCGAGCTGCGCGTCGAGCAGGTGACCGAGAAGGAGCGCAAGCGCATCGCCGCCGACCTGCACGACGACCTCGGCGCCAAGCTGCTGACCATCGTGCACACCAGCGAGAGCGAGCGCATCTCCACGCTGGCGCGCGAGGCGCTCGAGGAGATGCGCCTGTCGGTGCGCGGGCTGACCGGCAAGCCGATGCAGGTGGCCGACGCGCTGGCCGACTGGCGCGCCGAGACGGTGTCGCGCCTGAGCCAGGCCAACATCGAGGCCGACTGGCGCAGCCCGACCGAAGACGTGCACCAGCAGCTGTCGGCGCGCGCCTTCGTGCAGACCACCCGCATCCTGCGCGAGGCGGTCAGCAACATCATCAAGCACAGCGGCGCCTCGCACTGCAAGGTGCGCTGCAGCATCGGCGAGCACGATTTCGTGCTGGTCGTGCAGGACAACGGCAAGGGCATCCCGATGGAGCTCGACGGCAAACTCGACCGCGGCCACGGCATGGCCAGCATGAAGCACCGCGCCAAGCAGATGCAGGGGCAGTGCCTGGTCGAATCCGGCCCGGGCTACGGCACCGTGATCAGGCTCACACTGCCGCTGTGAAGCGCGCTGAAAGCGCACAATCGGCCCCTTGCGCGGCTGCTACGATTCCATGTTGCCTCGAGGACCCCGACCATGAACAAGATCCTGCTGCTTGAAGACCTGCCCGAGATCCGGGCCTGGGTGAAGGCCTTGGTCACGCAGGTGTTCCCACAGGCGCAGATTTCCGAAAGCGCCCGGGTGCACGACGCGCTGGCGCTGATCAGCGCCGAGCGGTTCGACGTGGCCCTGGTCGACCTGGGCCTGCCCGACGGCTCGGGCGTCGACGTGGTCGCGGCGCTGCGCGAGAGCCAGCCCGAGGCCCAGTCGGTGGTGGTGACCATCCACGACGACGACGACCACCTCTTTCCCGCACTGCAGGCCGGGGCTTTCGGCTACCTGCTGAAAGAGCAGCCGCGCGAGCACTTCGTCGAGCAGCTGCGGCGCATCAGCCAGGGCGAACCGCCGCTGACGCCGTCGATCGCTCGCCGCGTGATCGCGTACTTCGCGGCGCAGAACAAGCCGCAGGAGCGGCCGCAAAACCTGCCGCACGTGTCGCTCACCGACCGCGAGAACGAGGTGCTGCTGTGGGTGGCCAAGGGCTTCACGCTGCCGGAGATCGGCACGCAGCTGAACCTGTCGCGCCACACCATCGCCGACTACGTGAAGCAGATCTACCGCAAGCTCAATGTCAGCTCGCGCGCCGAAGCCGCGCTCGAGGCGCAGCGGCTGGGCCTGTTCCGCCGATGATCGGCCGGCTGAGCGGCCTGCTGGCAGAAAAGAACCCGCCCCAGTTGCTGCTGGACGTCGGCGGCGTCGGCTACGAGGTCGACGTGCCGATGAGCACCTTCTACAACCTGCCGGCGCTGGGCGAGCGGGTCACGCTGCTGACCCATTTCGTCGTGCGCGAGGACGCGCAGGTGCTGTTCGGCTTCCTGTCGGCCGAAGAGCGCGCGACCTTCCGGCTGCTGGTCAAGATCTCCGGCGTCGGGCCGCGCACGGCCTTGTCGATCCTGTCGGGGCTGAGCGTCGGCGAGCTGGCGCAGGCGGTGTCGCTGCAGGAGAGCGGCCGGCTGATCAAGGTGCCGGGCATCGGCAAGAAGACCGCCGAGCGGCTGCTGCTCGAGCTGAAGGGCAAGCTCGGCGCCGACCTCGGGCTGCCGGCCAGTGTCGCGAGCGACGCGCAGGCCGACATCCTGCAGGCGCTGGTGGCGCTGGGCTACAGCGACCGCGAGGCCGCGGCCGCGCTGAAGAGCCTGCCGGCGGATGTCGGCGTGAGCGACGGCATCAAGCTGGCGTTGAAGGCCCTCGCGCGCTGACCCTTCGTCAGTGGCTGTGGTCGGCGCCGGCGGCCTCGACGTTCACCGTCACCGTCACCTCCCCCGCCTTCTCGAACTTCAGCCGCAGCGGGAACTTGTCGCCCTCCTTCAGCGGCCCCTTCAGGCCGATGAACATCACATGCAGCGCACCGGGCTTCAGCTCGACGTACTTGCCGGCCGGCAGGTCGATCGCCGCCACCTCGCGCATGCGCATCACGTCGCCCTCCATCGTCATCGTGTGCAGCTCGGTCGCACGGCCGACGTCGGCGCTGGCCGACAGCAGGCGGTCGTCCGCCTTGCCGCGGTTCTCCAGCCGCAGGAAGCCACCGCCGGTCGGCTGCCCCGGCGCGGTCGCGCGTGCGTAGGGGTGGCCGATGGCGATCTGGCCGACCGTGAATTCATGGGCCTGGGCCGCCAGGGCGGCGAGCGAGACCAGGGCGGTGGCGGCAATGCGGGTGAGGATGTTCAGGGTCATGGCTGGGGTCCGTTTCAGGGAGGCGTTCACAGGTCGTACCTCAGCTCCGCACTGTAGGTGCGTTGCGGGTACGGGTGGAAATTCCAGTAGTGGTAGTTGTTCAGGTTGTCGATGCCGAACGCGGCATGCCACTGCTTGTCGATGGCAACGCGCACCCGCACATCGGTCGTGAAGTACTTCGACGTGCCCATGTACGTGAAGCCGTTGGTGTCGCTGTTGTCCAGGCTGCCGTACTGCCGGCCGCTGTAGCGGGCGCCGTAGCTGACGGTCCATCGATCGTCGACGCGCCACGCGGCCAGCGCGCTCGCACGCCAGCGCGGCACGCGCGGCTGCCACTTGCCGACGGTGTCGCCCGGCGTGCTCACATAGCCGCTGTTCGCGACGATCTTCGAATCGGCGTACGTCACGCTGCCCTGCAGGCCGAGCCCGCGCCACAGCACGTTCTCGCGCTGCGCCGCGGCCTCGAGGCCGGTGGTGCGCACGTGGTCGACGTTCTGCACGCTGTTCGTCGCCGGCGTCACGTTCGGCAGCGGCTGGCTGTACAGCGCGTCGCGCGTGTCCTCGTGGAACAGCGTCAGGCGCAGCGTCGCCGCGTCGGGCAGCGTCCATTCGGAACTCAGCTCCGAGGTCCACGAGCGCTCCGGCCGCAGGTCGGGGTTCGCAATGTTGCTGATGCCGCTCGAGGTGGCCGCGCCCTGGTACAGCTCGGACACCGTCGGGAAGCGCAGCGCCCGCCCGGCCGAGGCCTTCAGCACCCAGCCCTCGCGCAGCTCGTGCGACAGCGCGGCCTTCGGCGACAGCGCGGTCTCGCTGCGCTGCGGGTGCGCATAGGGCGCGAAGCTGCCGCTCTGCGTCAGGCCGTTGTAGGCCTGCCAGCGTTCGCCGCGCAGCCCGAGCACCGCCATCCAGCCGTCGGCGAAGCGCCAGGCGTCCTGGCCGAACGCCGAGCGCAGCCGCGTGTTGCCGTCGAAGCGGGAGCTGACCGCGCCGCTCTGCTGGTCGACCCAGTCCGTGAGCGCGTAGACGGTGGTGCGCAGGCGGAAGCTGTCCTGCTGGACACCGGCGTCGATCACGTGTGCGCTGGCCTCGCCGCCCGGCCGCCAGGTGCCGCGCGCCGACAGCGTGTTCCAACCGGTGCCGTGCAGGTCGGTCGCGCTGCCGTCGCCGCCCTCCAGCATCGCTTGCTGCACGGCCGGCTGCAGCGTCGAGCCGGCCTTGGGTTTGCGGCTCAGGTCGCGGCGGTAGTCGTAGACGCTGGCGGCCAGTTCCCAGTCGAACGCGCCGCCCGCGTTCTGCTTCAGCGACAGCGCCTGCATCAGGTGCGCGAGCCCGTCGCGGTTGGTCACGCCGCTCAGCACCGGCGCCACGTACTGGTCGGAGCGCCCCACGGCATCGTTGTGCCACCAGCCCGCCGTGTAGCTCGCGCGCAGGTCGGGTGCCAGGTCGTAGGCGAGCTTCAGCTTCAGGTGGTCCTGCACCGTGCGGTACTGCGTGCTGGTGCCGCGCACGTACCAGGGCTTGCCGGATTTGTCGGTGTCGGGCACCGCGCCTTCGGTCGGCGTGGCCGTGGTGTCGAACACCAGCGGCTGGCCTTCGCTGTCGAGCCGGTTCGCGTTGACCCACCACGACCAGCCGCCGCTGCGGTCGCCGAGCGAGGCGCTGGTCTGCCAGCCGTTGTAGGTGGTGTCGGTGTCGTAGAGCTTGAAGGGCTGCGAGAACGCGCCGACCACCGCATGGGCCTCGAACTTCGACGGCATGCGCGTCAGGTAGTCGACCACCGCGCCGGCCGAGTTGCCGGGGTAGGCGGCCGAGAACGGGCCGTACAGCACGTCGACGCGCTCGATCTCTTCCGGCGTCACCAGCCCCCAGCGCGGCGCGAAGCTCGCGCCGTTGCCGAGCAGGTTCGACAGCAGGATGCCGTCGGCATAGACGAGCGAACGCGCGCTGTTGCCGGTGCCCGACGCGCGCGTCGACAGCACCGCATGGTTGTAGTCGCCGGCATAGCGCTTGCGCACCAGCAGGCTCGGCAGGTACTTCAGCGCGTCCTCGCTGTCGGTGGCGTTGATGCTGGCCTGCACCTGCGCACCGGTGATGCCCTCGATCGTCGTCGGGATCTGCGACGGCAGCGAGCCGCGGCGGCCGCCGGTCACGGTGACGACACCCAGGTGCTTGACGGGGGTGACGGGAGTGAAGGCATCGTCGGTGGCGACGCGGGTCGCGTCGGTGTCTTCTTCGGCCCAGCCCGCCATCGGCAGGCAGGCCAGCAGCGCCAGCACCGCACGGGCGGCTGGCGTGAATCGGTACGTCACGGGAATACTCCTGAACACGACCGGGCGCAGCGCGCGCGGTCAGTCACACGGGCCATCAGTGCGCGAGTGCGCCGACGGCCAAGGCGGTGGGTTCAGGTGAAAGAGGGAGGACCGTGCTTCAGCCGCGCGATCCAGTCGGCCTCGGCATCGGCGGCCGGCACGCCGGCGCGAACAGGTCGCTCGGGGGCCTGCCCGGCCGCAGCCGCTGCGATGACCGGGGCGGGTTCCGGCGCCGCGAACGCCAGCACCGCCGACAGCGCGCAGTGCTCGCTGCCATGCGCGCCGGCATGGTCGGCGGGCACCGGCTTCGGCTCGCCGCTGTCGTCGAGCGCGACGGTGGCGACGCCGTAGACCGTGCAGACCTCGACCAGCGTCTTGCCCTGCACCTGCGCCGACACGCTCGCCAGCATCGGCACCGCGGCCTTCAGCAGCAGCGCCAGCGCAAAGGCCCAGGCGGCCCATCGCGATGCAAGGTGGCGGGAGGTCATCGTCCGATTGTGCCGCAGCCGCATGGACTGCATCTGCACAATCCCTGCACACCGGGTGAGCAAACGCAAACGTTCGCAGACGCCGTCGATAATGCGGCGATGGCCATCCAGACCGACGATTTCGGCAACCTGCCACCGCGCGTGGTCAGTGCGGCGCCCAGCTCGCCCAACGAAGAAGCGATCGAACGCGCGCTGCGCCCGAAGGGCCTGGCCGAGTACGTGGGCCAGGCCAAGATCCGCGAGCAGCTGGAGATCTTCATCAGCGCGGCCCGCATGCGCGGCGAGGCGATGGACCACGTGCTGCTGTTCGGCCCGCCCGGCCTCGGCAAGACCACGCTGAGCCACATCATCGCCAACGAGCTGGGCGTGAACCTGCGCCAGACCTCGGGCCCGGTGCTCGAGAAGCCGAAGGACCTGGCCGCGATCCTGACCAACCTCGAGAAGAACGACGTGCTCTTCATCGACGAGATCCACCGCTTGAGCCCGGTCGTCGAGGAGATCCTGTACCCGGCGCTGGAGGACTACCAGATCGACATCATGATCGGCGAAGGCCCGGCGGCCCGCTCGATCAAGCTCGACCTGCAGCCGTTCACGCTGGTCGGTGCCACCACGCGCGCCGGCATGCTGACCAACCCGCTGCGCGACCGCTTCGGCATCGTCGCTCGGCTCGAGTTCTATACCCCCGAAGAACTGGCGCGCATCGTGCACCGCTCGGCCGGGCTGCTGAACGTGCCGACCGATGCCGAGGGCGCGTTCGAGATTGCCCGCCGCTCGCGCGGCACGCCGCGCATCTCGAACCGGCTGCTGCGCCGCGTGCGCGACTACGCCGACGTGAAGGGCGACGGCCGCATCTCGAAGGCGCTGGCCGACAAGGCGCTCGCAATGCTCGACGTCGACCCGCAGGGCTTCGACGTGATGGACCGCAAGCTGCTCGAGGCGGTGATCCACCGCTTCGACGGCGGGCCGGTCGGGCTCGACAACGTCGCCGCGGCGATCGGCGAGGAGCGCGAGACCATCGAGGACGTGATCGAGCCCTACCTGATCCAGCAGGGCTACCTGCAGCGCACGCCGCGCGGCCGGGTCGCGACGCTGGCGGCCTTCCGGCACCTCGGCGTCACGCCGACGCGGGCCGCCACCGACCTGTTCGACAACTAGCGCCGCAGCCCGGGCGCCGCGGCCCAGGCCCTAGATCAGGTCCTCGACCACCAGCCAGTGGTAGCGCTCGGCCAGCCGGGCGTCGAAGCGCTTGACGACCTCGGCGACGCGCTCGGCATGCAGCGTGTCGGGCGCGTACACCAGCAGCCAGCCGCAGCCTTCGCCGGCGAGCTGCTGGTAGCGCCGCATCAGCGTCACCTCGTAGCCGAAGCCGGCCAGCTGGCTGGCGTGGCCGAGCATGTGCTGCATCTGCGCGCCTTCTTCTTCGGCGGTGATGAACATCACGTCATCCTCGTCGAAGCCGGCGTCGAACAGCGCCTGCATCGCCTGCTGCGCGAGCTCGTCGCTCGGCAACGCGACGACCACGTGGCCGACCGGTTTGAATGCGCCCAGCGATTGCGGCCGGGCCCCCTTGGTCATTCGCTTGACTGACATGGCATCACCTCCTGACAGGATCGCGATGAAAGACCTGCAGGAAGTCTAGACCTCGCCCATCGGGCGTCAATGCGCAGTCGCCTGGGGCACCCTTGAATCGGGGTTGAAGTGAGCCGCCTGCGCGAGCGCACCGGGCGTGTAGCCGAAATGGCGGCTGAACCAGCGCGTCAGATGGGCCTGGTCGGCGAAGCCGCAGGCCTGGGCCGCCTGCGCGATCGGCCAGCCGTCGAGCAGCAGCCGGCGGGCCCGCGCCATGCGCGCGGCGCGCACGTAGTCGCCCGGGCTGATGCCCAGCCAGCGCGTCGCGATGCGGTGGAAGTGTTCGCGGCTGACGGCGCAGTCGCGCGCGAGTGCGTCGATCGCGACCGAGCCGTCGCCGACGGCAGCGCGCTGCAAGGCCGCCAGCACCTGCTGCGCGGCACGGCCGGCCGGTTCGGCGTCGGCCGGCAGCAGCGCGGCGCCGTCGGCGAGCGTCGCGGCCACGCGGCGCAACCACGCCGCGGCGTCGGCGCTGTCGCGCAGGTCCAGCGCCTCGGCCGCGAAGGCCGGCCGCAGGGCACGCGCACTGCCCCGCGGCATCGGCACCCCGAGCGCGGCCAGCCACGGCACGTCGGCATAGACCATCACGACCTGCGTCTCGCCGCCCTCGTCCGCATCCAGCCCGCAGGTGTGGACGGCGCCCGGCGCGATCGCCAGCAGGTCGCCAGCCGACGCGGTGTGCCGGCGGCCGCCGAGGCTGAAGCGGCAGCGGCCGGCGAGCACCGCACCGATCGACCATTCGTCATGCCAGTGCGGCGCCCACTCCTGCCCCGGCCGGTGGTGCATCACCTGCTCGAGCGCCGGCTGGCCGTCGACATGCCAGCGCCGCACGCGCGAATGACGCGACACGGCCAGCTCAGGCATCACGCGCTCCGACGACGGTCAGGCCGAACCAGCCGGCGCTCGCGTCGCCGGCCTGCAGTTCGCCGAGCAGCGAGAGCTCCTCGCGCGGGTGCTCGAACACCCGCAGCGATGCAGTGGCCGCATGCCATCCGCTCGCGGTGGGCTGCGCGACGTCGGCGCGCAGCAGCCGCAACGCGGGCGCACGGGTCGGTTCGCGCAGGTCGGGGAAGCCGACGACGCCAAGCGTCGGTGCCGCGAGGAAGCCGAGCGGCCGGCCCGGCTCGCCGCTCAGGCGCGCCTTGGCCTCGATCACGCGGCGGTCCTTCACCGCCAGGCTGGCGCCCAGCCGGGTGCCAGCGCGCAGCGGCGCGGCGGCCGGGTGGTCGAGCGGCAGGCTGCGCGTGAGCCAGGTGCTGCCCATCTTCTTCGGCCAGCCTTGCAGCAGGCCGCGCAGCATCGAGACGTCCTGGTCGACCCAGATCGCCGGGCAGAAGCCGCAGCGGCTGCCGTCGGGGCGCTCGATCTCGAGCACGACGATGGTCTCGCGGTACTGCGCCTGCACCGGGTCGAGCAGCTCGCTGCCGTCGGTGGTGGCCTGCCAGTCGGCGAAGTGCACGCAGCCTTCGCCTGTCGTGCGGCCGATTGCTGGCGGCACCAGCTCGGCGCCACGTGCGGCATCGAAGCCGAACGCGATGTTCAGCAACCAGCCGGCGTAATGCCAGGGCGGCGGCGCGACCAGCGCGCTGCGGCCGGCGACGGTGTAGGGCGGCGTGAAGCTCGGCGAGCTGAGGCTGGCGGACATGGGCGGCATTCTGCGTTCAGGGTTCGCCATGCTGCTGATGCGGGCGACTGGCGTCTTGAACGCCAGTGATCACCGCGGCTGGGTAACCCGCCGCGACGCCGGCCAGCGCACGCCGTGCTCCGACACCCAGCCGACCGCCCACAGGCCCACCAGGATCCCCGCCGCGGCAGCGGCCTTCGCGCCGCCCGACATCCGGTGCGCGTTCCACAGGAACACGCTGGTGGCGGCCAGCAGCACGAGGAACACGCCGCCGGCGACCAGCGCCGCGGCGCGCGAGCGGTGCGGGTCGTACTTGCGGCGGGCGCCGAGGTCGAAGGCCGGCTTCGGGAAGCGCTCGGCCACGTCGGCCGGCCGCCACCCCGGTGGCTTGATCCACACCAGCAGCTTGTCGCGCCAGCGCCGCGCATGCCAGGCGTCCTGGGCGATGTCCCAGTAGACGTGCAGGTTGGCCCACAGCGGGTTCCAGCTCGCCAGCGGCGTGCGCGTGCCGTAGACGCAGGGCTCGGCATCGTCTTCCTCGATGAAGCTGCCGAACAGCCGGTCCCAGACGATCAGGATGCCGCCGTAGTTCTTGTCGAGGTACTTGTCGTTGACGGCGTGGTGCACCCGGTGGTTGCTGGGCGCGCAGAACCAGCGGTCGAACCAGCCGAGCCGGCCGATCTGCTGCGTGTGCACCCAGTACTGGTAGAGCAGGTCGACCAGCGCGACGACGCCGAACACCAGCGGCGGGAAACCGGCCACTGCCATCGGCAGGTAGAAGATCCAGCCGAACAGCCAGCCGGTGCTGGTCTGGCGCAGCGCGGTCGACAGGTTGTATTCCTCGCTCTGGTGGTGCACCGCGTGCGCGGCCCACAGCACCGCCACCGTGTGGCCGAGGCGGTGGTGCCAGTAGTAGCAGAAGTCGTAGACCAGCAGGCCGACGAGCCAGACCCAGGCGGCATCCTGCGGCAGCGGGTGCACGGCGAGCGTCTCGAACGCGAGCGCGTAGATGCCGACCATCAGCAGCTTGCTGAACACGTTCAGCACCTGGCTCATGATGCCCAGGCCAATGCTGTTCAGCGCATCGGCCGTCACGTAGGTGTTGCGGCGCCGCGCGAGGCCGACCGCGAACTCGACCGCGATCAGCAGCAGGAACAGCGGGGTCGCGAGGACGATGATCTGGGAATCCGTCATCTGGCGATGGTGGCGCTGCACGCATCGATTGGACAGTCGGACGGTCCCGGATTGCGCTGCGCTTCATCCGGGCTACACAGCGCGCGGTGTCTACCGGGGGTTGTCGAGGCGTGCGGTCTTTGCGCATCGGCACGCGAAGACGGAATCGGGCGACGGCCTGGCGACTTCGTGCGAGACCTGCATCACCGGCCCGGGACCCCGAAGCATCGTCGGAAGAATGCAGAGCACGCCGATCAGGAACAGCATCGCCAGCACGAAGAGGCACGAGCCGACGGCGTCCTCGCTGACGATCCCGGCCCGAGATCGCCGGCGCCTTCTGGAGAGGAGGATCATCGCGAACGCGACGGCGAACGCCACGGTCCCCAGCAAGCAGTAGATCGGTGGCTCGAACGGACGATCGAGACACGGGGCGGACCCCTGTGGCGATGCGGCGCGGACGTGAGCGCCCGAGAGAGGCATCCTCATGACATGAACTCCTGTTCTGTGGGCACCAGCCAGCCGGTGCCAAAAAGGCTTCCGCCTTTCGCTTCAGGAGACAACTTTCTTCCCTTATCCGGAAGTTTAGTAACTGTTTTCGTCTTCATCAAGGAATATTATTGGGGCGACGTGTGCATGCCGCAATGCGAAAATCCACCGCGGATGACCACTTCCTTTTCGACATGACGAGCAGCAAACCCGGCGCGGACGATGGCGAACAATCACTGGCCGCGATCTGCGTTCGCGCGCTGCTCGATCGTCATGAAGTCCCCCGGCACAAGCACTCGACCTTGACCGCGGACGTCCTGGGCCTGTCCTACTCGCATGCGCATCGCAAGGTCCAGAAGGATTCGACCTGGTCGCTTGAAGAGCTCAAGCGCATGGCGGAGTTCTTCGGCGAAACGCTTGCGCAACTCGTGAGCCTGGGTGAAGCCGAGGCACCGCGCTCGGCGGTCCTGCTCGCCGGATCGGCGCGCGTGCCATGTCGGATCTGGCTCGAGCAGGAAGCGAAGTCGGCACTGCCGGGATCGCTCGTCGCGATCGCCGTGGGCAGCGAATGGGTCGTGATGCCCGCCGGCGACAACGCGCCTCCCCACGCCTTCGACATCCGCCTGCTGGTGTTGCAGGGCGATGCGCAGACCGCGCGGCGGATCGCCGTGCTCGACGACAAGCGCGACACCACCGACAGCCTGGTCGAGGCGCTGGTGGCATCGGGATTCGAGGCGACGCCGTTCTACGCGGCGCAGGACTTGGCAGACGCCGTGCGGGCACGCCCTTTCGACGGCTACCTCATCGACTGGATCATCGGCAACCAGGACAGCCGCGAGCTGATTGCCGGCATCCGCGAGAGCGACCTGCAGTGCCCGATCGGCCTGCTCACCGGCGAGTTCGACACCGGACGCGCCCAGGCGAACGAGGTGGCCGACGCGGTGCGGCGCTACAAGCTGATGTTCTTCGAGAAGCCCTTGCGGCTGCCGATCATCAGCGCGCAATTGACGCAGGCGTTCGGTCCCCGCTGAGGCTCACGACGCCACGGGCGTTCCCTCGTCGACCCTCGTCACAGGAATACGAACCTCGAAACAGGAGCCGGCGCCCAGGCTGCTCTCGACATCGACCGTACCGCCCAGGTGCGCCGCGACGGTGTGGACGATGGCCAGGCCGATGCCCACGCCCTCGCGGCCGCCCCGCTCCAGGCTAGCGAGCCGCGTGCAGGCCAGGAAGAGACTCGGCAGCTGCTCCGACGCAATGCCTCGGCCGGAGTCGGACACCGTCAGGTGCAGTTCGCGCGGTACAGCGGGCATGGCGTGCAGCGTGACGTGAACATGCCCTGCGTCGGTGTACTTCACGGCATTGCTGACGAGATTCGACAGCACCTGGAGGATGCGCTTCGGATCGGCGATGACGAAGACCGGATCGTCAGGAACGTCGGCACGGAGTTCCAGTCCCTTGGCGAAGGCCTGCGGCTTGAAGGTGTCGACGACATCGCGAACGAGAGCCCCGGCCTCGAAGGCTTCCGGGCGGATCTCGAGGCGCCCCGCCTCGCCGGTGGCCAGCGTCAGCAGATCGCGCAACTGCGTGCTCAGCGCGTTGGCAGCGCGCCGGATGCGACTGACGAATTCCTCGTTCGCTGCACCGCTCCCGCGACGCTCCATCACATCGAGCGAGCAAAGGATGTCCTGCAACGGCGACCGCAACTCGTGACTGACCATGGCGAGGAAGTTGGACTTCGAGCGGATGGCATCCCGGAGTTTGCGTTCTGATCTCGCCAGCGTCACCAGCCAACCGGTGATCAGAAGCCATGCAGCTGTCAACACGCCCCACAGCAGCGTACGCCGCTGCAGCAACGCATCCGCGGCCGCTTCACGGCTTCGCATTTCCTCGATCCTCACCTCATTGGCAAGTCGCACGAGCACGGGCTCGATGTCCTCGAACTGCGACAACAGCTCGATCGCACTCTCGCGGTCGAGGTCCTGGCGTGTCAATCGATGCATCACCCGCAGATGGAAGCCCTGCAGCTTCTCGACATTCGCCGAATAGCCCTCGATCCCGGCGAAATACCGAGTCAGTTCGGACGGAACGATCAGGATCCGCGCCTTGGACTGCAGGATGTCCGCGCGCAGATGGCGGTGGTCCTGATCGACGGGTTCGCCGGCCGCCTCCACGCGCACCAGTTCGCGCATGCGGTAGAAGGCCAACTGGTACTGGGCAACGCTCCAGTAGTAGCCCTCTCGCGGACCGTTCAGCGACCAGGCGGAGTCGTCGGGCCGGTACAGCACGTAGGTTCCGCCGACGAAGACCGCGCTGAGCGACACCACCTTCGCCAGCAAGTGCCAGCCGGGGGACCGTGCCTTGCCATCGCGGACGTTCATTGCACGTCGATCCGGTTGACCTGCCAGATGAACTTCGCCTCCGTCATCGGCGTCCCCAGCTCTCGGGGGCTGTCATCCCGCGGGTAGATGACGAACAGCGGCCCCCACTGGCTACGCTGCAACCGATTCCCGTCGCGGCTGTGGGCCAGCACGATGCCCCAGCGCGCGATGTCGCTCCAGGGGACGGTGACGTTGTAGTCGTCGACCGCCGTGATGCGCAGTGCCGTGCCCGTCGATGCGCCGACATGGGCCATCACGGCATCGACGCGAGGGCCTTCCCATCGAGACTTCGGCGTCCACGTGGTGGCTGTGACGATGACCGACTGCGGCAAGCGCATGAACTCGTCGTCCGTGAAAACGAAAACGTCGCCAGCGTTCCGTTTGCCGATCTTGCCGCCCACGGTCAGCAGCGGGCTGTTTGTTGCCCACGCTGGAACTGTCGCTGCCGTCAACCCTGACAAAAGTGTTCTACGCCGCATCTTTGTCCCCGACTAGACTGCCGCGGATGCTAGGCGCCGATGCGTCGCAGCGACAGACAGACAAAGGGACCCCATGCCAAGAATCGACCTGGAAGTCGTCGTGATCACCGAGATTGGAATTGCCCCGACGGAGATCGGAACCCAGCAGTCGCTGAACGTTCGCGTCGGGGTCGAGATCGATGCTGACGCAGCGAACAAGGCCGCCCGGACAGCCGATATCCGCGACACCCTCGACTACGGCCACTGCCGCAACATCGTGCGGCAGGTCTTCGAAGGTTGCCGCTTCGACCTGCTCGAAGAGCCCACGCTTCTCATCAAGCGCCAGATCGAAGAACTGCCACATGTGCGATCGGTCGTGGTGAGCCTCGCGAAGGCCCATCCGTGGCCGGACGTGCCCAGCGTTCGCTTCACTGCATGAAGGCAGCGCTCGTCACGGGCGCTGCCACGCGTGGCGGTGCGGCCATCGCCCGTGAACTGCACCGTCGCGGACTCACGCTGCTGCTTCACCATTCCCCACGCTCCGTCGTGCAGGCACAGGCACTGGCCGGCGAGATGAACGCAGCTCGCTCGGCAAGCGCCGCGACGTGGTGCGCCGATTTCAGCGACCCCGCCGTTCGTGTGCCGGGATGGGTCGTCGACGCCGCCGTGGAGGTGTGCGTGTGCAACGCCTCGGTGTGGGAAGCCAGCACGCTCGCCGACTGCGACCGGGCAGCGACCGATTGGAACGTGCACGTGGCGTCGCACGCGGCGGTGCTGACGGCGCTGAAGGCGAGCCTGCGATCCATCGTCACGATCACCGACGTGCATGCCGACCGGCCGGCGCGGGGTCACCTCTGGTACACGACGACGAAGGCGGCCCTGCAAGCCATGACGATGGCGCTTGCCGCGGACTGGTCCCCGCGGGTTCGCTGCAACGTCGTCCAGCCGGGCACGCTGACTTGGCCGGAGGGATGGTCCGATCGCGCCCGGCAGGAGTCCGTGCGTCGCGGGATCCCGTTGGCACGCGAGGGCAGCTTCGAGGAACTGGCCGCCGCCGTCGGCTGGCTTGCCCTGGACGCGCACTACGTGACCGGCCAGATCCTGGCCGTCGATGGCGGGCGAAGCCGCGTGCTGTGCGATTGAATGCACGTTGTAGCCCGGGTGCCAATCCGGGAATCGTCCGTCAGACCAGGCAGCCCCGCGCGTCGACCGGCCAGACCCCCTCGACGACCCCGTCGGCCAGCCCACCCCGCACCGCGACATACCGGTCATGCAGGTTGACCGTCGGATCGCAATGCCCCGGCACCAGCCACACCGTGTCGCCCAGCGCCGGGAGCGCATCGCGCCCCGGGTGCAGGATGCCGTGCTCGTCGCCCCCGTTCGCGAACACCAGCTCGCGCTGCCAGGTGCTCGGCAACCCGCTGTCGATCGCGTGCGACTTGTGGCCGGCGTCGACCACCGCATGCGACGCGCCGCGGCTGACCACCTGGCTCTTGACGAACAGCGCATGCTCGAACACCGGCGCGCCCGGCGCCGGCTGGTTGTCGGCGTAGTCGCGGTCCATGAACAGGTAGCTGCCGGCCTGCAGTTCGCCGTACACGCCGCTGGCGGCCTCGAACGCGAAGCTGCCGGTGCCGGCGCCGGTCACCAGCGGGCAGGCGATGCCGGCCCCGGTGATCGAGGCCTGCGCGGCCCGCACCAGCGCCACCGCATGGCGGATCGCCGCCGCGCGCTCGTCGGCGGAACGCAGGTGCTGGGCCTTGCCGTGGTACGCCTGCAGCCCGGCGAAGCGCAGGCCGTGCGACACCACCTGGTGCGCGAGCGCGCCGGCCGCAGCGGCGGCGACACCGCAGCGGCCCTGGCCGACGTCAATCTCGACGAACACGTCGAGCGAGGTGCCGGCCGCCTTCAGCGCGAGCGCGAGGCGGTCGATGCCGAGCGGCGAATCGACCGCGATCGCGAGCCGGATCCGCCCGGCCAGCGCGGCCACCCGCGCCAGCTTGGCTGCGTCGACGATCTCGTTGCTGATGTAGATGTCGCCGACGCCGCCGGCCGCCAGCGCCTCGACCTCCGACAGCTTCTGCACGCACACGCCGACCGCGCCGGCGGCGACCTGCAGCGCGGCGATGTGCGCACTCTTGTGCATCTTCGCGTGCGGGCGCAGCTTCAGCCGGCGCTCGCGCGCGAACGCGGCCATGCGCGCCAGGTTGCGCTCCATCGCGTCGAGGTCGATCACCAGTGCCGGCGTCGGCACGGCCGCGACCGGGTCGCCGACGCGCGGCTGCGGCTGCATCTGCATCACGCCGCGTGTCCCACGCGGTCGGTGGCGGCTTGGCCGGTCGCGTTGCCGGGGTCGTCGAGCGACGGGCCGTCCAGCCCATCGAAATGGTGCGTGTCGTTCCAGCCGACCAGCGTGAAGCCCTCGGGCGTGTAGAGCAGCCGGTTGACGCTCGCATTGCCGAGCTGCCACGAGCGCGGCGCCTGCAGGTCGATGCGGGCCGCGGCGCGGTACAGGCAGTCCATCACGCCGCCGTGCGCGACGATCGCGATGCTCTGGCCCAGGTGCGCCTCGGCCAGCCGCGTCACCGCGCCGACGCAGCGGGCGTACAGCTGCTGCAGGTTCTCGCCGCCTTCGGGGCCGTACTCGGGATCGCGCTGGCGCCAGCGCAGGCTCTGCTCAGGCCAGCGCGCCTCGATCTCGGCGAAGGTCCAGCCCTCGAAAATGCCGAAGCTGCGCTCGCGCAGGCCGGCATCGGCATGCACCGGCAGCCCGTGCGGCCGCGCGACCGCCTGCGCGGTCTCGAAGGCGCGCTGCAGGTCGCTCGCGAACACGATGTCGATCTGCTCGTGCGCCAGCGCGGCGCCCAGGCGCCCGGCCTGCCAGCGGCCCTTGTCGTTCAGCGGAATGTCGGTGTGGCCCTGGATGCGGCCATCGACATTCCACGCGGTCTCGCCATGGCGGATCGCAAGGATGCGGGTCAATTCCATCGGTTCAGGTCAGTCGTCGGTTGAGCGTGTAGGTGCCGGAGTGCGTGGCTTCGGCCAGCACATGCGGAGCGATCGCCTCGCGCACCTGCGCGCCGGTGAACACGCCGTCGACCGGCGCGCGTGCCACGTCGAGTGCATACAGCGTGAACACGTAGTGGTGCACCAGCGAATCGTTGAACGGTGGGAACGGCCCGTCGTAGCCGAAGTACTGCCCGGCCATCTCGGGGTTGCCGGCGAACCAGCCGGTGTAGTCGTTCAGGCCATGGCGCGCGCCGTGCAGCGTCTGCGGACCCGGCTTGCCGCGCGCGCTGAAGCTGCGGCTGAACTCGCCCTCGGCGATCGCGCCGAGACCGGCCGGCAGGTCGACCATCACCCAATGGAAGAAGTCGACCCGCGGCAGGTCGCTCGGCACCTCGCGGTCGGCCTGGTTCACGTCGTCGCCTCGGCTGGGCACGTCGAAGTCGTGGCAGATCACGGCCAGCGACTGCGTGCCGGCCGGGACCTCGCTCCACGCGAGGTGCGGGTTCAGGTTGTCGGAGAAACCGACCCCGCTGGCGCCGTCCAGCCGCCCGGCGGCGAATCGCGCCGGAATCCGGTCGCCGTTGATCCAGCTGTCGCTCCACAGTTTCATCGCTGCTCCTCAGACACCCCAGGTGATGCCGGCGTCGGCCGGCTGCGCGCGCTTCATCATCTCGACCAGCGGCCAGGCGCGCTGGCGCAGGCCCACGCCGTCGGCCGGCGGCAGCTTCTTGCCCTCGGCGGCCGCCTCCTGCTCGGCCTGCTTGCGGGCCGTGTCGTCCTGCGCGATCGCGGCTTCGAGCGCCGCGATGGCCGCCGGCATCTGCGCCGGCTCGATGATGCCCGTCGCACCGGGCTGCTTGCCGATCAGGCGCAGCACCTGGTCGCCGTTCGGTCCCATCATGATCACGTCGCCGGCCGCCTTCGATTTGAACTTGTAGATCATCGGTACATGTACTCGCGGTTGAACGGGAACTCGGATTGTGCGCCGCGCATCGGGCCGCGCGACGGGTCGCCGTCCGGCCGCGCGGCCAGCATCTGGAACAGCGAGATCCAGCCCTGCTCGAAGCACATCGCGCAGCCCGCGAGGTACAGCCGGTAGGCCCGCACCACCGATTCGCCGGTGAGTTCGCGCGCCTTGTCGAGCTGGCTCTCGAGCGCCCCGCTCCAGGCCCACAGCGTGCGCGCGTAGTGCGGCCGCAGGTTCTCGGCATCGACCGGTTCGAGCTGCGCTTCGCTCATCACCTTCAGCACGTGCGACAGGTGCAGCAGCTCGCCGCCGGGGAAGATGTAGCGCTCGATGAAATCGCCCATGCCGGCACCGAGCTGGTCGTGTTGCGTGCTGCCGGCGGTGATGCCGTGGTTCATCAGCAGGCCGCCCGGCTTCAGCAGCCGGCGGATCTTGTCGAAGTAGGCCGGCAGCTGCACGTGGCCGACGTGCTCGAACATGCCGACCGACGCGATCTTGTCGAACGGCTCGTCCTCCGGCAGCTCGCGGTAGTCGCGCAGCTCCATCGTGATGCGCCCGCGCAGCCCGCAGCGCTCGATCAGCTGGTTGACGTGGGCATGCTGGTTCTTCGACAGCGTGATGCCGTGCGCCCGCACGCCGTAGTGCTGCGCGGCCCACATCAGCAGCCCGCCCCAGCCGGCGCCGATGTCGAGGAAGCGCTCGCCCTCGCGCAGCATCAGCTTGCGGCAGATGTGGTCGAGCTTGGCCTCCTGCGCCTTCGCGAGCGACAGGCTGCCTTCGCGGAAGTACGCGCAGGAGTAGACCTTGCGCGGGTCCAGCCACAGCGCGTAGAAATCGTCCGAGACGTCGTAGTGGAACTGGATCTGCTGGGCGTCCGACTCGGTGCTGTGGCGCGCCCGCGAGCGCGCGGCCCGGGTGATGTTGCGCCACCAGGCGAGCGGTGCGCCGCTCGCCTCCGACTTGGTCGGGTCGTCGTCGATCAGCTGCGCGGCGATGGCCATCAGGTCGCGCACCGAGCCGTCGAAATCGAGCCGGCCCTCGACATAGTCCTGCGCAACCCGGCCGACCTGGCCGCCGGCGATGTGCATCAGCGGCGACAGCTCGTTGAGCCGGATCGTCACCGTGGGCTGGGAGTGGCCGAGCCGCTGCCCACCGGGCAGCACCACCGCCATCGGGACACCCAGCGCTTCAACGCGCTGCTCCAGCGTTCGCTCAAGTGGACTCATCGGGATCCTCCTGGATCCCCAAAATGTAGGGAAAAAAGCAAACGCCCCGGCGGCGTGCGGGCTTTCCGACCCGGCGACCCGGATCGATGTCAGTTCATGTCAAGCGCGACGGATCAGACGGGCTGGACCAGGCGCACGCTCCGGGCCGCCGGCGCGCCGCGACCGACGCGGCCTTCGAAGCTGCCGTGGTCGAGGGCCGGCGCGAACAGGAAGCCCTGGAATTCGTCGCAGCCGGCGTCGTGCAGGAACTGCCGCTGCGCCTCGGTCTCGACGCCCTCGGCGATCACGCGCAGGTTCAACGCCCGGCCGAGCTGGATGATCGCGTTGACGATCGCGACATCGCTGGTGTCGTCCGGCAGGTTCTTGATGAAGCTGCGGTCGATCTTCAGCCGCGCAATCGGGAAGCGCTTCAGGTAGCCCAGGCTCGAATAGCCGGTGCCGAAGTCGTCGATCGCCATCTGCACGCCCAGCTGCTCCAGCGCCTGCAACCGCTGCAGCGCGCCGGCGGCGTCGTGGATCAGGATCGATTCGGTGAGCTCCAGCTCGAGCAGCCGGGCCGGCAGGCTCGCGCCCTTCAGCGCATCGGCCACGTGGTCGATGAAATCGGGCTGCTGGAACTGCAGCGCCGAGACGTTGATCGACACCGGCATCTCCAGCCCGTTGGCGCGCCACGCGGCGGCCTGCCGGACCGCCTGCGCCAGCACCCAGTCGCCGATCGCGATGATGAAGCCGCTCTCTTCGGCCACCGGGATGAACTCGGCGGGCGAGACCTCGCCGAGCACCGGGTCGCGCCAGCGGATCAGCGCCTCGGCACCGATCACCTGGCCGCTCTTCAGGTCGATCTGCGGCTGGTAATGCAGGCGGAACTGGCCGCTCGCGAGCGCCTGGCGCATCGCATGGTCGATCTGCATCGGCGAGTTGTCCGCGCGCCGGCCGGCGTCGCCGCGCGGCTGGTGGAAGCGGAAGCTCGCGCGCCCTGCTTCCTTCACACGGTGCATTGCGGCATCGGCACGGCGCATCAGGTCGTCGGCCGTGTCGCCGTCGGCCGGGCTCTGCGCGATGCCGATGCTGCAGGTGACGGTGAAGCTGACGGTGTCGAGCGTGAACGGCCGCGCCATCGCGTCGATCACGCGGCGCGCGGTGGCCTCGGCCGCCACGGCATCGGCCTGGTGCACCAGCAGCACGAATTCGTCGCCACCCAGCCGCGCGACCGTGTCGACGTTGCGCAGGCTGGCCTTGATGCGGTCGGTCACCTCCAGCAGCACGCGGTCGCCGAAACCCAGGCCGAGCGTGTCGTTGATCTGCTTGAAGCGGTCGATGTTCAGCACCATCAGCGCGAACGGGTTGCCGCCGCGCTGCGCCATCGCGAGCGCGAACTCGATGCGGTCGGCCAGCAGCCGCCGGTTCGGCAGGCCGGTCAGCGCGTCGGTGTGCGACAGCTCCTCGATGCGCGCGCTGGCGGCCAGCTTCTCGGTGATGTCGCGGAACGAGAACACGCGGCCGATCGGGTGGCCGCGGGTGCACTGCGGCAGCGTCAGCCGCTCCAGCACGCGGCCGGAGTGCAGCGTGAAGACGTCGCTGGTCTGCAGCATCGTCGCTTCCTGGATCGCGGCCAAGCGGCGCTCGTAGTCGGCACCGTCGACCACGCTCGCGCGCATCCAGTCGCGCACCGCTGCATCGTCGCGCCGGGCCAGCACTTCTTCGGGCAGGGCCCACAGGCCGGCGAAGCGGTGGTTGAAGCTGCGGATGTGGCCCGACAGGTCGGTCACCAGGATGCCGTCGGCGGTCGATTCGAGCGTCGCGCGCAGTTCGGCCAGGCGGGTCTCGAGCTCTTCTTCGGCGGCGCGCTGCGCGCTGCGGTCGCGGCAGGTCACCAGGAACAGGCCGTCGCCGATGCGGCTCACGCGGCGCGTCACCGGCAGCAGGCGGCCGGAGAAATCGCGCACCAGCGTGTCGGAGACGATCTGGTCGACCAGCCCGGCCGACGCCTCGCTCCAGAACACCAGGTCTTCAGGCGTCGCGCACAGGTCGGTGGCGCCGCGGCCGCACAGCGAGGCGGCCTCGACGCCGAACAGTTCGCCGGCCGCGGCGTTGGCCGCGCGAATTTTCAGGCTGTCGGCGTCCACCAGCCATACCGCCTCGAGCAGGCCATCGATCAGGCCCTGCATCGGGTCGGGGACGGTCATGCAACGGCCTCGGCGTCCGCGGTGTCCGGCACCTGCTCCGGTTCGAAGAAGTAGGCCACGCGGGCGCGCGGCGACAGGTAGATCAGCGAGGCCGTCGGCAGCTGCTGCGGCTTCAGGCTGCGGCGGATGCCCAGGCGCGGGGTCAGCTCGAGGTCGAGCATCAGCGCTTCCTCGCGCGGCACCTTCGGGTCGTGCACCAGCACGCGCGGCTTCAGCGGCCGGGTCGAGTTGACTGACACCACCATCGCGTAGCGGTCGTCGGTCAGCTGCACCGTCGAGCCGGGCGGGTAGACGCCCATCATGCGGATGAAGGCGCCGAGGATCGCGGTGTCGAACTTGGCCTTGCTCTGCGCGAACAGCGTCGACAGCGCCTCGTGCGGCGTCAGCGCGCGCGACGGCACGTGCGGGTTGCACAGGTTGTCGTAGCGGTTCACCAGCGAGACGATGCGCGCGGCGGTCGTCATGCGGTCGCTGTTGAGCTTGAGCGGAAACCCGCTGCCGTCGGCATGCTCGTGGTGCTGCGCGATGACCAGCGTGGCGCCGGGCTGCAGGTCCATCTTCTTGGCCAGCGTCACGCCGTGCGTCACGTGCTCTTGATAGAACTGGGTCTCGGCGTTCGTGAAGTGCTCTTCGCGGTGGCGCACGCGGTCGGGCAGCTCGATCTTGCCGATGTCGTGCAGCAGCGCGCCGACACCCAGGTCCATCATCTCGGGCGACGACAGCCCGAAGGTCTTGCCCATCAGCAGCGAGATCACGGCGACGTTGACCGAATGCATCGACGCCTTGTCGCCGATGCCGTCGCTCAGCAGGCGGATGCACAGGTCTTGCGCCGCGAGCATCTTGTCGACGAAGGCCCGGCTCAGCGCCTCGGTGTTCTCGCGCGCCTGCTGCGGCTTGGCCGTCACCAACTCGAGCGACAGCTTGCAGGCCTTGGTGGCTTCGGCGAACTGGCGCTCGCAGACGGCAAGCGACGCTCGCTCGGCCGCCAGGGCTTCGCGCAGGCGGCGGCGTTCGCTGACTTCAGGGGATTCGGCGGGCGCGACCGGGGCAGCCGGCGGCGCCTGCGCGGCGGGCGCTTCGACCACCGGCGTGGTCACCGGCGGCGGGTCGCTCTTGTCCGGGCTCCAGCGCACGCGCGGCAGCCCGAGGCTGCGGATCGTCGCGATCTGGTCGGCCGTCGTCAGCTTGAAGCTGCTGAGCGGAAACGGGTGCGCCATCCAACCCACGTCGAGATGAACGAACATCCCGACGCGCAGTTCCTGGACCTCGATGACCAATGGGGAGATGGCTTCTTTCATGCGGATGGCGAGCAACCTCGGACCAGGGGTGCGCGCCACGGGGCACGCTTGCAAGGTTTTCGGCGGCTGGGTGCCTTGACTTGAAGTTCATTATCCCGAGGGACACATGTCCTCACACCTGCTAACTCTGACAGGAAACCGCGATTCAGGACCACCGTCCGTGACTTTTACCGCTCTATTCGGGTCGACAGCACGATCGCCGAGGTGGTGCGCTCGACCCCTTCGAGCGCGCCGATGCGGTCGATCAGCGCGTCGAGCTCGCCGATCGACTGCGCCGCGACGATCGCAATGAGGTCGAACGGGCCGCTGACCGAGTGCAGCACCCGCACCTCGGCGATCTTGCGCAGCGCCGCCTCGATCGCGGCGCTCTGGCGCGGCGCCACCGTGATCAGCACGTGGGCGCGCACCAGCGCGGCTTCGAGCTCGTCGGGCACGACGATCGTGTAGCCGGCGACCACCCGCTGCCGCTCCAGCCGTTCGAGCCGGCTCTGCACCGTGGTGCGCGACAGCGCCAGGCGCCGCGCCAGCTCGGCGGTGGAGGCGCGCGCGTTCTCGCGCAGCAGCGCGAGCAGCGCGTGGTCGGTCTTGTCGAGGATGGGTTTGGTCATTTCGTCGAAGTCTGTCGGCGATATGCCGGAATGTGCCCGTCGTTTCGTTGAATTTCAAGCTGCCTTTTGATCGGATGCTTCGGACAATCGCCGTCATTCCCCACAGCATGCGAGGCGGCAATGAAAGACATCCTGGTGATCGGCGGCGGCAAGATCGGCTCCGTGGTGGGGGCCTTGCTGGCCTCGGCGAGTGGTGGCGAGCGCTACACCGTGACGGTGGCAGACCGTTCGGCGGCCCAGCTCACCGACATCGCCAACGAGATGGCCGGCACCCCCGGCCTGTCAACGCTGGTGCTCGACGTGAACGATGCCGAGAAGCTGCGCAGCGCGCTGCGCGGCCGCTTCGCGGTGCTGAGTGCGGCGCCCTACCACCTGACGGCCAAGGTGGCGCAGGCGGCGCGCGACATCGGCGTCCACTACCTCGACCTGACCGAAGACGTGGCCAGCACCCGGCGCATCCGCGAGCTGGCGGTCGGCGCCGGCACGGCCTTCATCCCGCAATGCGGGCTGGCACCCGGCTTCATCTCGATCGTCGCGGCCGACCTGGCGCGCGGCTTCGACACGCTCGACAGCGTGCGCATGCGCGTCGGCGCGCTGCCGGCCTACCCGAGCAATGCGCTGAACTACAACCTGACCTGGAGCACCGAGGGCGTCATCAACGAGTACTGCGAGCCCTGCGAGGCCATCGTCGACGGCGTGAAGCGCGAGGTGCCGGCGCTCGAGGAGCGCGAGGAGTTCTCGCTCGACGGCGTGCTGTACGAGGCCTTCAACACCTCCGGTGGCCTCGGCACGCTGTGCGAGACGCTGGCCGGCAAGGTGCGCACGCTGAACTACCGCACCATCCGCTATCCGGGCCACGCCGCGATCATGAAGGCGCTGCTGCACGACCTGCGGCTGAAGGACCGGCGCGACGTGCTGAAGGACATCCTCGAACAGGCCGTGCCGACGACGATGCAGGACGTGGTGATCGTGTTCGTCACCGTCTCCGGCATGAAGGACGGGCGCCTCGTGCAGAACACCTACGCGCGCAAGACCTACGCGCACGTGCTGGCCGGCAAGCTGCGCAGCGCGATCCAGATCACCACCGCCAGCAGCCTGTGCGCGATCCTCGACATGCTGGCGAACGGCCAGCTGCCGCAGAAGGGTTTCGTGCGGCAGGAAGACGTGCTGCTGGCCGACTTCCTGGCCAACCGCTTCGGCCGCGTCTACGCGATGGACGAGTTGGCGAAGGCAGCCTGACCGCCTTACACTGTTCCCATACAGAACCCGAGTTCGTCAAAAGAACTTTTTGACGAACTCGGGCCGTTGTGAGGAACAGCATGATCAACAAGCTCTGCGATTCGGTGCAGGACGCGCTGGCCGGCGTACCCGACGGCGCGACGGTGATGATCGGCGGCTTCGGCGGTGCCGGCCAGCCGGGCGAGCTGATCGACGCGCTGATCGCGCAGGGTGCGCGCGACCTGACCATCGTCAACAACAACGCCGGCAACGGCGAGACCGGCCTGGCCGCGCTGCTCGCGACCGGCCGCGTGCGCAAGATCATCTGCAGCTTTCCGCGCCAGGTCGATTCGCAGGTGTTCGACGGCCTGTACCGCAGCGGCCGCCTCGAGCTGGAACTGGTACCGCAGGGCAACCTGGCCGAGCGCATCCGCGCGTCGGGCGCCGGCATCGGCGGCTTCTTCACCCCCACCGGCTACGGCACCGAGCTCGCGCGCGGCAAGGAAACGCGCGAGATCGACGGTCGCATGTACGTGCTCGAGTCGCCGATCCATGCGGACGTGGCGCTGATCAAGGCCGAGCGCGGCGACCGCTGGGGCAACCTGGTCTACCGCAAGACCGCGCGCAACTTCGGGCCGATCATGGCGATGGCGGCCAAGCTGAGCATCGCGTCGGTGCACGAGGTGGTGGCGCTCGGTGAACTCGACCCGGAGCACATCGTGACGCCGGGCATCTTCGTGCAGCGCGTCGTGCAGGTGCCGCGCAGCAGCACCGGCCCGGCCGGCTTCAAGCAGGCGGCGTGATGGCGATGCAACGACTCAACCGAGACCAGATGGCCGCCCGCGTCGCGCGCGACATCCCCGAAGGCGCGTACGTGAACCTCGGCATCGGCCTGCCGACGCTGGTGGCCAACCACCTGCCGCGCGAGCGCGAGATCTTCCTGCACAGCGAGAACGGCCTGCTCGGCATGGGCCCGGCGCCGGCCGCGGGCGACGAGGACTACGACCTGATCAATGCCGGCAAGCAGCCGGTGACGCTGCTGGCCGGCGGCGCGTTCTTCCACCATGCCGACAGCTTCGCGATGATGCGCGGCGGCCACCTCGACATCTGCGTGCTCGGCGCGTTCCAGGTGTCGGCGCGCGGCGACCTGGCCAACTGGCACACCGGCGCGCCGGATGCGATCCCCGCGGTCGGCGGCGCGATGGACCTGGCGATCGGCGCGAAGCGGACCTTCGTGATGATGGAGCACCTGACCAAGGCCGGCGAGAGCAAGATCGTCGCCGAGTGCAGCTACCCGCTGACCGGCGTGGCCTGCGTGAGCCGCATCTACACCGACCTGGCTGTCATCGACGTGACGGCCGCCGGGCTGAAAGTGGTGGAGACTTTCCACGGCCTGCCCTTCGATGAACTGCAGCGGTTGAGCGGCCTGCCGCTGATCGCCTGAGAGATTCCGCCATGACACAAGCCTTCATCTGCGATGCGATCCGCACGCCCTTCGGCCGCTACGGCGGTGCGCTGTCATCGGTGCGCACCGACGACCTGGGCGCGATCCCGCTGAAGGCGCTGATGGCGCGCAACGCCGGCGTCGATTGGGAGGCGATCGACGACGTGCTGTTCGGCTGCGCGAACCAGGCCGGCGAGGACAACCGCAACGTCGCGCGCATGTCGGCGCTGCTGGCCGGCCTGCCGATCGGCGTGCCGGGCATGACGATCAACCGGCTGTGCGGCTCGGGCATGGATGCGGTGGGCAGCGCGGCGCGCGCGATCCGCAGCGGCGAGGCCGGGCTGATGATCGCCGGCGGTGTCGAAAGCATGAGCCGCGCGCCCTTCGTGATGCCGAAGGCCGAGAGCGCGTTCAGCCGCAGCACCGCGATCCACGACACGACGATCGGCTGGCGCTTCGTCAACAAGCTGATGAAGGAGATGCACGGCGTCGACTCGATGCCGGAGACGGCCGAGAACGTGGCGGCCGATTTCGGCATCGCGCGCGACGCGCAGGACCGGATGGCGCTCGCGTCGCAGCTGAAGGCCGTCGCGGCGCAGAAGGCCGGCTTCTTCGACGCCGAAATCACGCCGGTGACGATCGCGCAGAAGAAGGGCGATGCGCTCGTCGTGACGCAGGACGAGCACCCGCGCGAGACCTCGCTCGAAGCGCTGGCGAAGCTGAAGGGCGTGGTGCGTCCGGACGGCACGGTGACGGCCGGCAATGCCTCCGGCGTGAACGACGGGGCCTGCGCGCTGCTGCTCGCGAGCGAGGCAGTAGCGGCACGCCATGGCCTGACGCCGCGGGCCCGCGTGCTCGGCATGGCGACGGCCGGCGTACCGCCGCGCATCATGGGCATGGGCCCGGCACCGGCGACGCGGCGCGTGCTGGCGCTGACCGGGCTGCGGCTCGACCAGATCGACGTGATCGAGCTGAACGAGGCGTTCGCGGCGCAGGGCCTCGCGGTGCTGCGCGACCTCGGGCTGCAGGACGACGATGCGCGCGTCAACCCGAACGGCGGCGCGATCGCGCTCGGCCACCCGCTCGGCGCGAGCGGTGCGCGGCTGGTGACGACCGCGGTGAACCAGCTGCACCGCAGCGGCGGCCGCTACGCGCTGTGCACGATGTGCATCGGGGTCGGCCAGGGCATTGCGGTGGTGGTCGAGCGGGTCTGAGCCACATCCGTTCACCCTGAGCCTGTCGAAGGACCCTGCTCAGGGCGAACGGAAGTCTGCTATCCGGCGGGCCGCAGGCGCGGCCACAGCAGGTTCAGCGCCAAGCCCGCCATCACCAGCCCGGCGGCGACCAGCTTCCACGCCGGCAGCGATTCACCGAGCCACCACGACGACGCGGCCATGCCGAACACCGGCACCAGCAGCGCCATCGGCGTGATGGTCGCGGCCGGGTGGCGCGCCAGCAGCCAGCCCCAGGCGGCGTAGCCGAACAGCGTGTTGCCGACCGATTGCCACAGCACCGAGGCCCAGGTCACCGCGTCGGCCTGGCGCAGGCCCGCCTCGATCGCGGCGCCGCCTTCGAACCACCACGACAGCATGAACAGCGGCGGCACCGCGAACGCGCTGGTCCACACCACGTAGGCCAGCATGTTCACGCGGCCCGCGGCGCGGCTGACGATGTTGCCGCCGGCCCACGACAGCGCGGCGAACAGCACCATCAGCACGCCAGCCACCGTGGTGTCGCCGCCGGTGTGCGAACCGATCACGACGATGCCGGCCACCGCCAGCCCCAGCGCGACCCACTGGAACGGCCGCACCACCTCGCCGCTGCCGCGCATCGCGAGGCCGATCGTGAAGAACACCTGCGTCTGCACGACCAGCGACGCGAGCCCCGGCGTGATGTGCCCGCGCATCGCGAGGTACAGCACGCCGAACTGCCCGACGCCGATCAGCAATCCATACGCCGCCAGGTTGCGCCACGGCACGGCCGGGCGCGGCAGGAAGAACACGGCAGGCAGCAAGGCGAACGTGAAGCGCAACGCGGCGAACAGCAGCGGCGGCAGGTGCGTGAGGCCGAGCTTGATGACGACGAAGTTGGTGCCCCAGACCGCCACGACCAGCACCGCGAGGAAGAAATGCCGCGCCGGCAGCGGCGCACTCATGCGAGCACCACGCGGTTGCGCCCTGCTCCCTTGGCCGCACGCAAGGCCTGGTCGGCCCGCGCAATCGTGTCGGCCACCGATTCGCCGGCCCGGTGCTCGGTGACGCCGGCCGAGAAGCTGACGTGGATCGGCGGCCCTTGCGCGTCGATCTGCATCGCGAAGATGCGTTCGCGCAGCCGCTCGAGCCCGAGCCGTGCGAGCGAGGCCCGGGTGTCCGACAGCAGCAGCAGGAACTGTTCGCCCTGCCAGCGCCCGAGCAGGTCGGAGATGCGGATCACGTTCAGCGCTTCTCGGGCGAAGCGCTTCAGCAATCGGTCGCCGAACTCATGGCCTTGCTGGTCGTTGATCTTGCGAAAGCCGTCGAGGTCGATCATCGCGAGGCAGAAGGTGTAGCCGGAGCGCACGCCGCGCTGGCGCTCCTGCTCCATCAGCTCCTGCATGTGGCGCCGGTTGATCAGCCCGGTCATCTCGTCGCGGGTGGCCAGGTCCTGGATGCGCGCGAGCGCCGTCGACAACTCCTTCTTCTGCCGCCGCATGCGTTCGCGCAGCCGGCTGAGCTGCCCGGCCAGCACCGCAATCGCCGGCACCATGATCGCGATCATGATGAAGTGCCCCCACTCGACGGCCGGTTCGTAGGTGGCCGGGTCGTGCCAGGCCATCGCGGCCATCGTCACGCCGAACAGCGCGACCGCGAACAGCGCGATGCGCATCACCTGGGCCGGCGGCAATGCATACATGCTGAACATGAAGATCACCATCAGGATCGGAAAGGCCCCTCCGCGGCCCGCACCGGCCAGCGCGTAGCCGCCGGCGCCGCAAACGATCGCGAACACCATCTGCGGCCGCGTCAGCGCCGGATCCGGCAGCTTCAGGTTCAGGCCGCTGCGGATCACGCCGAAGAAGACCGCGAAGCCGCCGGCGAGCACCACGCTCCACAGCGCGACAGGCCAGGCGGGCGCGAGGCCGGCGAGCACGAGGTACTGCATGTTGAGCACGCTGCCGAGCACCAGCAGCATCGCGACGCCGCATTGCACGAGCCGCAAGCGCTGCTTGGGTTCGGTGCCGAAAACACGGTCGGCAAGGGAAACGAGGACGGTCCGCACGGGGCGAGAGGTTAGCAGCCTCGCGGCCCCTGGCCGCGCAATGTCAGGGGTTCAATCGTTCCAGCGGGTTAACGCCAGGGCACCCAGCACCGTGCCATCGATCGCGGCATCGCCGACCTGGCAGCGGTGGCCAGGCAGCGATTGCGCGAGCAGCGCGAGGTAGGCGGCATTGCGGGCGAGCGGGCCTTCGACGACGACCGGCGACGGGCCGGACAGGGCCTGCACACGCTCGGCGGTCATCGTGGCGCAGTACCGGGCGGCGAGGGTTGCACGCTGCGACGGCGTGAGCCGCTGCGCGGCCTGCGCGGTGATGTCGTCGCCGTGGCAGACGATGCGCGGCCCGCCGCCATCGGCCGAGGCCACAGCCTGAATGCCGGCCTCGGCCAGCGCGGGCAGGCACGCGAGATCGGCCGCATCGGGATCGGCACCGGCACACAGCGCCGCATGGTCCCGCCCGCCCATGAAGCGCGCCGTCGGCACCAGGTCCTGCGCGACCGACACATTGGCGAGCATGTCCGCCGACAGGTCCAGCCGATCGACGGCGCCACCGCAAGCCATCACCACGGTCCAGGTGCCCGAGGTCACCAGCGTCATCGCGGGCGAGCGCCGCAGGTGGCGCGCGAGGCAGGCGTTGCTGTCGTGCACGCCGGCATGCACGCGGAAGTCGACCGGCAGGCCGAGGCTTTTCGCGAGCTCGGGGCGCACCGACCCGAGCTCGTCCCATGCAGACCGCAGCGGCGCGAAGCGCCGATCCCAGCCTTCGGCTCGCGCGAGGCGCGACCAGCTGCGCGCGACCGGCGCCCACAGATGCGTGTGGCACCCCAACGAACTCGCCTCGCTCGCCGCGACGCCGCTCAAGCGCCAGGCCCAGTACTGCGGGTACGGCAGCAGCGTGCTCGCGCGGGCAAAGTCACTCGCGCACTCACGCGACAGCCAGTACCAGGGCCGCGCCGCATTGAGCCCCATCGGCAGGTGCGGCGACAGCGTCTCACGCAGGTCACCGACGGCATCCGCATAGGCATCCCGCTGATCCGCATAGGCATCGAACTCGTAGTCGACGATCGGTAGCACGAGCCCATTCGCATCGATCGCGGCGAAGGCAGCGCCATGGGTGCTGGTGATGATGCGATCGACGTGGAACTCCACCGCCAGCGACGCGAGGCTCTCCCACAGCCAGGCTTCGATGCCATCGGTGTCGAGGGCCGCGTAGCCGGCGGGGCTTGGGACGCTCGCGTTGTCGCGTGTCCGGACGGCGAGGACGTGGTCGCTCGCGTCGAGGGCGCACAGCTTGACGTGGGTCTTGCCGACGTCGAGCACGACGGTGGCTACTTGCTTCATCTGTCAGTCGAGATGAAACATCGGCTGCAAAGCCACGACCTGAGGCGCCAGTGAAGGCTCGACCTCCATCAGCCCCGCCATCTCCGCCCACCACCGCTTCATCACTGGATGCGACGGCAACTCATCCATCCGATGATCGACCGGACGACGCAGCACCGCGAACAACGCGAGGCTCTCCTCGTCGAGAAAGATGCTGTAGTCGCGCACGCCGGCCTCGTGCAGCAGGCTCGCGAGTTCCGGCCACAGCGCATCGTGCCGGCGCTTGTACTCGGCCGCGCAACCCGGCTTCAATCGCATCCGGAACGCGACCTGCTCCATCACAGCAGCACCCGCGGACCGCGCAGCAGCCGCGGCAACACCATCGAGACGATCAGCAGGATGCCGACGATCATCGCCATCACGATGCCCGAGATATTCGCCATGCCGAGCGCGAAGGTGAACAGGCCCAACAACAGCGACGCCAGCAACACGCCGACGATGCTGCCGCGCCCGCCCTCGATCGCGACACCGCCGAGGATCACCATCGTCACCGCGTCCAGCTCCCAGCCGAGCGCGATGTTCGGGCGCGTGCTGCCGATGCGCCCGGTCAGCAGCACCGCTGCCAGCGCCGCCATCAGCCCGGCGAACACGAACAGCGCGAAGCGGTGGCGGTCGACCTCGATGCCCGAGAAACGCGAGGCGATCGGGTTCGCACCGATCGCCACCAGCCGGCGGCCGGTCACGGTGCGGTGCAGCAGCACGCCGACGAACACCGCCATCAACAGCAGGATCGCGAACTCGATCGGCACGATCAGCCAGGGCAGGCCGACCAGGTCGCCGAGGTAGCCGTTGCCGAGCACCGACAGCGCTTCGGGGTAGCCGGTGATCGCCTGGTCGCCCAGCACCACCAGCGCGATCCCGCGGTACAGCGACAGGCTGCCGATGGTGACGACGATCGACGGCAAGCGGTAAGCAGTGACGAGCCAGCCGTTCAGCGCGCCGGCCGCGGCGCCGGTGCCGAACGCAGCCAGCAGCATCAGCGGCAAGCCCGCGCCGGCCTTCATCGCGAAGCCCATCGCCAGCGAGCACAGCGACAGCGTCGCGGCGATCGACAGATCGATCTCGCCGGCCATGATCAGCAGCGCCATCGCGAGTGCCAGCAAGCCCTTCTCGCTGAAGTTGAACGTGCTGTCGGCCAGCGCGTAGGGCGACATGAAGCCATCGATGCCGAAGCCGAAGCCGGCCAGCAGCAGCACCAGCAGCGCGAGCAGCATGCGTTCCCACAGTCCGAAAGCCTTGGTCATGCCGGCACCTCTCGTCGTTCCAGAATCTGCCGACCGCTGCGCCTTTGCGCACCGGCATTCACCGCCACCGACACCAGGATCACGAGGCCGGCGATCGCCTGCTGCCAGAACGGCGACACCTGGATCACCGGCAACGCGCCGTTGACGACGCCGATGAACAGCACGCCGAGCACCGCGCCCGCCACGCTGCCGACCCCGCCGCCGATGCTGACGCCGCCGATCACGCAGGCGGCGATCACCGTCAGTTCATAGCCGGCCGCGAGCTCGGTGAACGCGATCGCATAACGGCCCACCCACAACAGCCCCGCCAGCCCGGCCAGCGCGCCCGACACCGCGTAGACCAGCAGCAGGCGCCGCCGCAACGGGATGCCGACGTACGCCGCCGCGGTCGGGTTGCCGCCGAGCGCATACAGCTCGCGCCCCTCGCGGCGCCAACGCAGGAACACCGCCATCGCCAGCACCACCGCCGCGGCGATCCACACCAGCGCCGGTAGCCCCAGCCATTGCTCGCGCGGCAGGCCCTTGATCACCGGATGGATCTGGTGGTCGGAGATCCACGCCCCCTGGCTCGCGACGAAGATCGCGCCGCGGTAGGCCGACAAGGTGCCCAGCGTCACGACGATCGGCGGCAGCTCGAAGAACGTGATCAGCCAGCCGTTGACGAGGCCGAGCAGCGTGCCGATCGCGATCGCCAGCAGCACCAGCGGCACCACCCCGAGCTGCGGCAGCGCGCGGCCGGCCAGCGCGCACAGCATGCCGGTCAGCGCCAGGTTGGACGCGGCCGACAGGTCGACACCGCGCGTCAGCAGCACCAGCATCTGCCCCATCACCAGGATCGCGAGGATCGCCGAATCGTTCGCGACGTCGAGCGCGTTGTGCCAGGTCAGGAACACCGGCGCACGCGCACCGACCGCCAGCGCGATCGCGATGATGATCGCCAGCAGCGCGATCTCGCGGTACCGGTCCTTCAGGCCCTTCATGCCGCCAGCTCCCGCAGTTCGAGCGGCGCCTGCGGACGCGGTGGCGCGGCCAGGCCCGACGCGGCCGCGACGACGGCCTCGGCTTCCGCACCGTCGCGCGCGAACTCCGCCACCTGCCGGCCGCGCCGCATCACGATCACGCGGTGCGCGAGGTTCATCACCTCCGGCAGCTCCGACGACACCAGGATCACCGCCAGCCCCTGCGCCACCATCTCGCCGATCAGTTGATAAACCGCCTGCTTCGCGCCGACGTCGATGCCCTTGGTCGGCTCGTCGAGGATCACGATGCGCGGGTCCAGCCCCAGCCACTTCGCGATCACCACCTTCTGCTGGTTGCCGCCCGACAGCCCCGCCATCGGCGTGTGCGGCGAACCGGTCTTGATCTGCAGCCGCTCGATCATCCGCCCGCACAGCGCCGATTCGCGCAGCGCCGACAGCCACGGCCCGCGCGCAAAGCGCGACAGCCCCGCCAGGCTGATGTTGTGCTGCACCGAGAAGCTCAGGATGCCGCCCTGGCGCTGCCGCTCTTCGGGCACGTAGGCGATGCCGGCCGCGATCGCGTCGCCGGCCCGGCCCGGCTTGAAGCGCTTGCCGTCGATCTCGAACTCGCCGCGCGCGTCGGCGTTCAGGCCCATCAGCGCGAGCATCGCCTCGCTGCGGCCCGAACCGACCAGGCCGTAGAAGCCGAGGATCTCGCCGCGCCGCAGCTCGAACGACAGCCCGTCGAACTCGCTCGGGTGCGACAGCCCGCGCACCCGCAGCACCACCTCGCCGGGTGGTGCGGCCGGGGCCGGGTAGATCTGCTCGATCGCGCGGCCGGCCATCAGCTTCACCAGCTCGCGCTCCTCGGCCTGCGCGATCGCACCGCACCCCACCGACGCGCCGTCGCGCAGCACCAGGTAGCGGTCGGCCACCGCGAAGATCTCGTCGAACTTGTGGGTGATGAAGATCACGCCGACGCCCTGCTCGCGCAGCGTGCGCACCAGGCCGTAGAAATCGCGGATCTCCTGCTGCGACAACGCGGCCGTCGGTTCGTCGAGGATCACGACCGAGGCCCGCTGCGACAGCGCTCGGGCGATCTCCACCAGGTGCCGCTCGGCCAGGCTCAGGTCCTTGACGAGCGCGCCCGGCGCGAAGCGCGCACCGATCTTCGCGAGCACCTGCGCCGCCTGCGCCTGCATCGCGGGCCAGTCGATGAAGGGCCCGCGCTGCAGGTGCCGGCCGATGAAGATGTTCTCGGCCACCGACAGCTCGTCGAACATCACCGTCTCCTGGTGGACGGCGACGATGCCGGCGGCCTGCGAGGCCTGCGCATGCGCGAAGCGCAGCGGCCGGCCGTCGAGCTCGATCGCGCCCTCGTCCGGCTGCACCACGCCGGTCAGGATCTTCACCAGCGTCGACTTGCCGGCGCCGTTCTCGCCGACCAGCGCGAGCACCTCGCCGCGCTGCAGCTCGAGGTCGACGCCGCGCAATGCGTGCGTCGCCCCGTAGCGCTTGTGGATGCCACGCAGGCGCAGCAGGGGTTCGCTCATCGGACGGCTCAGAAGAATTTCGCGAATTTCTCGACGTTGCCCGCGTCATAGGTGAACGGTTCGGCCATCGCCGCCTCGTTGTTCGCGTCCAGCGCGACCGTGCCGACCCGGCCCAGCGACACCTTCTCGCCCGCCACGCCCTTGGCCTTGCCGTGCACGAACTGGTGCGCCGCATACACCGCCGAGTAGCCGAGGTCGATCGGGTTCCAGATCGCGAACGACTTCACCGCGCCGCTCTTCACGTGGCCGGCCATCTCCGACGGCAGCCCGAGCCCGGTGACGAACAGCGTGCCGACCTTCTTCTCGTCCTGCACCGCCTTGGCCGCGGCCGCGACGCCGACGGTGGTCGGCGCGACGATCGCCTTCAGGTTCGGGTAGCTCTTGAACAGGCCCTGCGCCTCGCGGTAGCTCTTGTCGGTCTGGTCGTCGCCGTAGACCACGCTGACCAGCTTCAGCCCGGTGTACGGCGGCTTCGCGAGCACCTTCTTCATCTCGTCGATCCAGATGTTCTGGTTGGTGGCCTGCGCGGTCGCCGACAGCACCGCGATCTCGCCGCTGGCGCCGATCGCGTCCTGCGTCATCTTGACGAGCTTCTCGCCGATCAGCGCGTTCGACGACGGGTTCAGGTGCATCAGCCTGCCATCCTTGCGCACGCCGGAATCGAAGGACACCACCTTGATGCCGCGCGCCATCGCCTTCTTCAGCGCCGGTACCAGCGCGTCGGGGTCGTTCGCCGAGATCACGATCGCCTTCACGTTCTGCGCGATCAGCGAGTTGATGATCTCGATCTGCCCTTCGGCCGTCGCCTTGGCCGGGCCGGTGTAGATGATCTCGACGTCCTTCAGCTCCTTGGCCGCTTCCTGCGCGCCCTGGTTGGCGGCATCGAAGAAGCCGTTGCCCAGGCTCTTGACGACCAGCGCGATCTTGTCGGCGGCCATCGCGCCAGGGGCGAAAGCCGCGCACACCAGCGCGGCCAGCAACACTTGCAGAGGTTTCTTCACGGGTTTGTCTCCTGATTGGTTTTTGAACTGACGGGGAACGTGAAACGTGGAATCGAAAAAGCGTCAGACGATGCCGCTGCTCGGGCCCGACGCGGGCCGGGCCTCGGCGACGCGGGCGCGGTAGCCGCTCGCGCGGTACGCCGCCACCGGCTCGATCGCGCCGCCGGCCTCCAGCCGCACGCGCTGCAGGATGGGCGTCACGTCGGTCTGGTAGGCCTGCTTCAGCGACTGCGCGGCCATCAGCGCGTCGTTGCCGTCCTGGTAGGCCGCCAAGGCCTTGCGGTCGACGATCAACGCTTGCGCATAGCAGCGCTGCACCGTGCCGGCGCTGGTCATCAGGCTCTCGATCGGGTCGGTGACGTTGTGCGACTGGTCCAGCATGTAGGCCGGCGCGAAATCGGGCGCGCCGGATTGCGCGGCATCGACCAGCTCGTTGAACACCAGGAACAGCTGGAACGGGTTGATGCTGCCGCTGTCGAGGTCGTCGTCGCCGTACTTGCTGTCGTTGAAGTGGAAGCCGGCCAGCTTGCGGGCATGCACCAGCCGCGCGACGATCATCTCGATGTTGACGTTCGGCGCGTGGTGGCCCAGGTCGACCAGGCAGCGCGCCCGGTCGCCCAGCGACTGCGCGGCCAGCAGGCTCGAGCCCCAGTCCTGGATCACCGTCGCATAGAACGCCGGCTCGAACATCTTGTGCTCGAGGAACATGTGCCAGTCGATCGGCAGCCCGGCGTAGATGCGCCGCGTGCTGTCGAGGTAGCGCTCGAAGCTGCGCCGGAAATGCTGCTGGCCGGGGAAGTTCGCGCCGTCGCCGATCCACACCGTGATCGCGCGGCTGCCGAGCTGGCGGCCGATCTCGATCACCTCGAGGTTGTGCGCGATCGCCTGCGCCCGCACCGCGGCATCGCTGTGCGTCAGGCTGCCGAACTTGTAGCTCAGCGGCTGGCCCTTCTGGTCGGAGAAGGTGTTGGAGTTGACCGCGTCGAACGCGAGGCCGCGCATCGCCGCATGCTCGCGCAGCTCGCTGTAGTCGCTGCACTTGTCCCACGGGAAGTGCGGCGAGACGGTCGGCGTGCAGCGCGCGAGCTGCTGGATCACGCTGCAGTCCTCGATCTTGTCGAACACGTCGCGCGGCTCGCCGGCGCCGGGAAAGCGCGCGAAGCGCGTGCCGCCGGTGCCGACGCCCCACGACGGCACCGCGACCGCGAACTCGGCCACCTGGCGGCGCACCGCGTCGATGTCGACATCGCGGCGCGCGAGTTGCGCACCGAGCACGTCGTAGTCGTCGCGCACGCGCGCAGCCAGGGGAGCGTTCTGCGATTCGATCAGGCTGGTGGCGATCAACTGGCTCGGCATGGCGGTCTCCTTGGAATCAACGCGGGAACGCGGCGAGGTTGCCCGCATCCACGTTGAGGATGTTGCCGGTCGATTTGGCCGACAAGTCGGACGCGAAGAAATAGGTGGCTTCCGCGATGTCCTGCGGCAGCACGCTGCGCTTGAGCATCGAGCGATCGCGGTAGAAAGCCTCCAGCTCCTCTTCCTTGATCTTGTTCGCGGCGGCGCGTTCCTGGCTCCAGGTGCCCGTCCAGATCTTGCTGCCGCGGATCACCGCATCGGGGTTCACCACATTGGCACGGATGCCCAGCGGCGCACCCTCCAGCGCAAAGCAGCGCGCCAGCTGGATCTCGCTCGCCTTGGCCGCGCAGTAGGCCGAGGCCTGGTTGCTCGCGACCATGCCGTTCTTGCTGGCGATGAAGACGATGGCGCCGCCGACGCCCTGGGCCTTCATCACGCGGAAGGCCTCGCGGCCGACCAGGAAGTAGCCGGTGCTGAGGATCGATTGGTTGCGCATCCACAGCTCGAGCGTGGTGTCCTCGATCGGCGCGGCCGACGCGATGCCGGCGTTCGACACCAGGATGTCGACGCCGCCGTACTCGGTCACCGCATCGGCATAGGCGCGCAGCACGCCGGCCTCGTCGGTCACGTCGCAGCGCAGCGTGCGCACCACGTCGCGGCCGAAGCGGGTGCGCAGCTCGTCGCCGACCTGCGCCAGCGCTTCGGTGTCGATGTCGAGCAGCACCGCGCAGGCGCCCTCGCCCAGCAACCGCTCGACGATCGCGCGGCCGATGCCGCCGGCGCCGCCGGTCACCAGCGCCACCTGGCCGACCAGCGGCTTCGGCTTCGGCATGCGCTGCAGCTTGGCCTCCTCGAGCAGCCAGTACTCGATGTCGAAGGCCTCCTGCTCGGGCAGGCCGACGTAGCGGTCCAGCGCATCGGCCTCGCGCATCACGTTGATCGCGTTGACGTAGAACTCGCCGGCGATGCGCGCGGTGGCCTTGTCCTTCGCGAGCGACACCATGCCGACGCCGGGCAGCAGCACGATCACCGGGTTCGGGTCGCGCAGCGCCGGGCTGTTCGGCCGCTTGCAGCGCTCGTAGTAGGCGCTGTAGTCGGCGCGGTAGGCGGCCAGGCGCTCCTCGATCGCGGCAGCAAGCGCAGGGCCTTGCAGCGCGTACAGCGAGGCCGGCAGGATCAGCGGACGGATCTTGGTGCGCAGGAAGTGGTCGGGGCACGAGGTGCCGAGTGCGGCCAGGCGGTCCAGGTCGCGGCTGTTGACGAACTCCTGCACCGTGGCCGAGCGGTCGACGTGCGCGAGCTTGTGGCCGCTGCGCGAGACCGCGCCGCGCAGCACCGGCAGCAGCCGGGCCAGCAGCGCCTGCTGCTCGTCGCCGGGCAGCGGCTCGCGGGCGGTGCCGCCGAAGCTGACCAGCTTGCGCTCGCGCCGCTCGGCCTGCAGCCAGGCTTGCGCGTCGCGGATCACGCCGACGGTGTTCTCGTAGCAGCTGCGGGCGTCGTCGCCCCAGGTGAAGAGGCCGTGGCCGGCCAGCACGAGGCCGCGCAGGCCGGGGTGCTCGGCCACGTGGCGCTGCAGCTGCATGCCGAGTTCGAAGCCCGGGCGGCGCCACGGCAGCCAGCCGACGCTGCCGCCGAAGATCGTCTGTGTCAGCGCGCGGCTGTTCTCCATCGCCGCGATCGCGATCACCGCGTCGGGGTGCATGTGGTCGACGTGCTTGAACGGCAGGTAGGCGTGCAGCGGCGTGTCGATGCTGGCGGCGCGGGCGTTCAGGTTGAAGGTGCAGTGCGGCAGGTAGCCGACCATCTCGTCTTCGTGCTCGGGGCCGCGGTAGATCGCCTGCAGCGCGCGCAGCTTGTCGAGGTAGAGGGTCGAGAAGCCGTCGAGCTTCATCGAGCCGAGGTCGCCGCCGGAGCCCTTGACCCACAGCACCTCGACCTCCTGCTGCGTCAGCGGGTCGCGCTGCAGCAGCTTGGCCGAGGTGTTGCCGCCGCCGTAGTTGGTGATGCGCAGGTCGGAGCCCAGCAGGTTCGAGCGGTACAACAGCCGGCCGGGTTCATCGAGGCGTTCGGCGTGGGCGGCGTCCCAGGTCGGGAAGGGGTGGGTCGGATCGTTCATGGAGACGAAATCTAGGAGCCTCCAGGCATAAGGACAAGCAATGGTTTCTTATCCGGATGAATGGGTTTTCCTGATACACCGCGCTGCCCGTTCGGGCTGAGCCCCCATTCCGTTCGGGCTGAGCCTGTCGAAGCCTGGTGACAGGCGAGCAGGCCCTTCGACAGGCTCAGTGCGAACGGGGGTAGGTGCGGGAAAACGCCGACGGTCGCCCAATGACGGCCTCCCCGCATGCCGCACACCAGCACCGGGCAACCCCGCGCCCCTACCCGCCCTTCAACTCGCAATGCGCCAGCCGCGCCCCCTGCTCCAGCACGAACTCCCGGAACGCCGCGTTCACGCCTGCCAGCACGCCGTCGCGCCGGTGCAGCAGGCACCAGTCGAGCAGCTTCGGCATGCCCACCAGGTCGAGCACCGCCATGCGCCCTGCCGCGAGCTCGATCTGGAACGCATGCGCCGACATGAAGCTGATGCCCATGCCGGCCATCACCGCCTGCTTGATGGTCTCGTTGCCCGACAGCTCCATCGTCACGTTGACCTGCAGCGATTGCGACTGCAGCAGGTGCTCCAGGAACTGCCGCGTCGCCGAGCCCGGCTCGCGGAAGATGAACGGCTCGCCCTTCAGCTCGCTCCACGCGATGCGCCGCTTGCCGGCCAGCGGGTGCCCGGGCGCCGCGACGATGCAGTGCGGATGGCGCGCGAAGGCCTCGGCCTCGACATCGGCCTCGGACGGCGGGTAGCCGGCGATCGCGACGTCGATCTGGTGCTCGTTCAGCAGCGCGAGGATGGTGTCGCGCCGGTCCACCGACAGCTTCAGCTTGACCTCGGGAAAGCGCTCGCGGAACGCCATCATCAGCAGCGGCGCGAAGTAGTTGGCCGTCGGCACCACGCCCAGGTGCAACTGGCCGCGCGTGCGGCCCTCCGCCGACGTCATCGAGGTCAACGCCTCCTCGGCGTGGCGGATCGCGCCGAGGATGCCGCGCGCATGGCGCAGCAGCTCGTCGCCCGCGTCGGTGAGCTGCAGCCCGCGGCCCTGCTTGCGAAACAGCGGCAGGCCGAGCTCGTCCTCGAGCAGCCGGATCTGCATCGACACCGCCGGCTGCGTCAGGTGCAGTTGCTCGGCAGCGCGCGAATGGCTCAGCGTGGTCGCGGCCGCCTCGAAGGCGCGCAGCTGGCGCAGCGTCAGGTTCTTCATGCGCCGCTCGCCTTCAGGTGCCCGAGCGGCAAGGCGCCGCTTGCCTTCACCTCGCCGAGCGAGAAGCTGGTGTGGATGTCCTTCACGTTCGGCAGGTTCAAGAGAGTCTCGATCGAGAAGCGCGAAAACGCATCGAGGTCGGTCGCCATCACCTGCAGCTCGAAGGTGCCGGCGCCCGAGATGTAGTGGCAGGCGATCACCTCGGGCAGCTGCCGGATCGCGTCTTCCAGCTGGCGGGTTTCGCTGCCGGTGTTGCGGTTCGCATCCACTCGCACGAAGGCCAGCACGCCCAGGCCGACCTTGCGCCGGTCGAGTTCGGCGCGGTAGCCGGTGATGTAGCCCTGCTCCTCCAGCCACCGGACCCGCCGCCAGGTGGGCGCCGCGGACAGCCCGATGCGCGCCGCGAGCTCGGTGTTGGACAGGCGCGCGTCCTGCTGCAGCTCGCGCAGGATCAGCACGTCGTAGCGGTCGAGGGTGGCGCCGTGCGGCTCGGCGGGCGCTGCGGTGGCCGGTGTGCTGGTTTTCCCTGATACGGCCTTTTTGAGCGTCATTCTCGTCACCACATGAAGATGTCAGCAAGATTATTGCGCAGCACCGCGCTTTGCCGGCAAACAAAGAAAGGACTTGCCGGGGGTGAATCCCTACACTGACTGCTCTTGCCCACCAGCGCAGCCCGGCGCCGACGCTGCCACGAGCGGTCGACGCGCCTCACCGAACCCTCCCCCAAGGAGCCATGGCCGATGAACGCCCCGCTACCCGACTCCATCCGCAAGGCGCTCGAGAGCGTCTCTCTCGACGACAAGTACAGCCTCGCGACCGGCCGCGCCTTCATGAGCGGCGTGCAGGCGCTGGTGCGGCTGCCGATGCTGCAGCGCACGCGCGATGCGATGGCCGGCCTGAACACCGGCGGCTTCATCAGCGGCTACCGCGGCTCGCCGCTCGGCGGCTACGACCAGGCGCTGTGGCAGGCCAAGAAGCACCTGCAGGCGCAGAACATCGTGTTCCAGCCCGGCGTCAACGAAGAGCTGGGCGCGACCGCCGTGTGGGGCACGCAGCAGCTCGACCTGTACCCGCAGAGCAAGAAGTTCGACGGCGTGTTCGGCATCTGGTACGGCAAGGGCCCGGGCGTGGACCGCTGCTCCGACGTGTTCAAGCACGCCAACATGGCCGGCACCGCGAAGCACGGCGGCGTGATCGCGCTGGCCGGTGACGACCACATCGCCAAGAGCAGCACCGCGGCGCACCAGAGCGACCACATCTTCAAGGCCTGCGGGCTGCCGGTGTTCTTTCCGTCGAGCGTGCAGGACATCCTCGACATGGGGCTGCATGCGTTCGCGATGAGCCGCTTCGCCGGCGTCTGGTCGGGCATGAAGACGATCCAGGAGATCGTCGAGTCATCGGCCAGCATCAGCGTCGACCCGGACCGCGTGAACATCGTGCTGCCCGAAGACTTCGTGATGCCGGCCGGCGGGCTGCACATCCGCTGGCCCGACGCGCCGCTCGAGCAGGAGGCGCGGCTGATGGACCACAAGTGGTACGCCGCCCTCGCCTACATCCGCGCCAACAAGCTGAACCACAACGTCATCGAAGGCCCGAACGACCGCTTCGGCCTGATCGCGAGCGGCAAGGCCTACAACGACACCCGCCAGGCGCTGCACGACCTCGGCCTCGACGACGACGCCTGCCGCCACCTGGGCATCCGGCTGCACAAGGTCAACGTGGTGTGGCCGCTCGAGGCCACCATCACGCGCGAATTCGCGAAGGGCCTGCAGGAGATCCTGGTCGTCGAGGAGAAGCGCCAGGTCATCGAGTACCAGGTGAAGGAAGAGCTCTACAACTGGCGCCCCGACGTGCGGCCGACCGTGCTCGGCAAGTTCGACGAGGTGGCCGGCGACCAGAGCGGCGGCGAGTGGTCGCAGCCGAACCCGGGCAGCAACTGGCTGCTGCGCGCGCAGGCCGACCTGACGCCGGCGATCATCGCGAAGGCGATCGGCAAGCGGCTGAAGAAGCTCGGCGTCGATGCCGACACCGCCGCGCGCATCGATGCGCGGCTCGCGCTGATCGAGGCCAAGGAGCGCAGCCTGGTCGAGGTGAAGAACGAGGGCGGCGACCGCCTGCCGTTCTTCTGCAGCGGCTGCCCGCACAACACCAGCACCAAGGTACCCGAGGGCTCGCGCGCGGTGGCCGGCATCGGCTGCCACTACATGGTGGTGTGGATGGACCGCAGCACCAGCACCTTCACGCAGATGGGCGGCGAGGGCGTGCCCTGGATCGGCCAGGCGCCGTTCACGACCGACGAGCACATCTTCGCGAACCTCGGCGACGGCACCTACTTCCACAGCGGCAGCCTGGCGATCCGCCAGAGCATCGCGGCCGGCGTGAACATCACCTACAAGCTGCTCTACAACGACGCGGTCGCGATGACCGGCGGGCAGCGCGTCGGCGAACGGCCCGAGGGCCACTCGGTGCTGCAGATCATGAACAGCCTGAAGGCCGAGGGCGTGTCCGCGCTGTGCATCGTGACCGACGAGCCGGAGAAGTACGACGGCGCCGCGTTGGCCGAGGGCGTGCAGGTGTTCCACCGCGACGAACTCGACCGCATCCAGCGCGAGTACCGCGAACTGAAGGGCACCACCGCCATCATCTACGACCAGACCTGCGCGACCGAGAAGCGCCGCCGCCGCAAGCGCGGCACGATGGTCGAGCCGGCCAAGCGGGTGGTGATCAACGAGCTGGTGTGCGAGGGCTGCGGCGATTGCTCGGTGCAGAGCAACTGCCTGAGCGTCGAGCCGGTCGAGACCGAGTTCGGCCGCAAGCGCCGCATCAACCAGAACACCTGCAACAAGGACTACTCCTGCGTGAAGGGCTTCTGCCCGAGCTTCATCACCGTCGAAGGCGGGCAGCTGAAGAGCGCGAAGAAGGCCAGGCAGGAACGGCCGCAACCGTCATCGATCGCAGTGCCGGAACCGGTGCTGCCGGTGGCCGAAACCGCCTGGGGCATCGTCGTCGCCGGCGTCGGCGGCACTGGCGTGATCACGATCGGCCAGCTGCTCGGCATGGCCGCGCACCTGGAGGGCAAGGGCATCGTCACGCAGGATTCGGCCGGCCTCGCGCAGAAGGGCGGCAGCACCTGGAGCCACATCCAGATCGCGAACCGGATGGAGGCGATCCACACCACGAAGGTCGGCACCGCCGAGGCCGACCTGGTGATCGCCTGCGACCCGATCGTCGGCGCCAACAAGGCCACGCTCGCGACGCTGCGCGAGGGCCGCAGCTTCGTCGCGCTGAACACGCACGGCTCGCCGACCGCGGCCTTCGTGACCAACCCGGACTGGCAGTTCCCGGGTGCCAACTGCGAGAGCGCGATCGTCGCGGCGGCCGGTGCGGCGCAGGTCGGCATGTTGGATGCCGAGGAGCTCGCGGTGCAGCTGGTCGGCGATTCGCTGTACACCAATCCGCTGATGCTCGGCTATGCGTGGCAGAAGGGCCGCGTGCCGCTCGGCCATGCGGCGCTGATGCGTGCGATCGAGCTGAACGGCGTGCAGGTCGACAACAACAAGGCGGCCTTCGAATGGGGCCGGCGTGCGGCGCACGACCTGGCGTCGGTGAAGGCGCTGTTCAAGGCGGCGCAGGTGATCGAGTTCGTGCGCAAGAGCGTGAACATCGACGACGTGATCGCGAAGCGGGTCGAGTTCCTGACCGGCTACCAGGATGCGGCGTACGCGGCGCAGTACAAGGCCTTCGTCGAGAAGGTGCGGGCTGCCGAGGCGCCGCTGGGCGGCCACAAGCTGACCGAGCAGGTCGCGCGCTACCTGTTCAAGATGATGGCCTACAAGGACGAGTACGAGGTCGCGCGGCTGCACACCGACAAGAGCTTCCTCGACAAGGTGGCGGCGCAGTTCGAAGGCGACTACACGCTGAACTACCACCTCGCGCCGCCGGCCATCGCGAAGAAGAACGACCAGGGCGAACTGGTGAAGCGGCGCTTCGGCCCGTGGATGCAGACGGCGTTCCGCGTGCTCGCGAAGTTCAAGGGGCTGCGCGGCACCGCGTTCGACCCGTTCGGCCGCACCGAAGAGCGCAAGACCGAGCGCGCGCTGATCGGCCAGTACCGCGAATCGATCGACGAGGTGCTGCGCGGGCTGACCGCGCAGACGCTGCCGCTCGCGCTGCAGATCGCGCGCATTCCGGAAGACATCCGCGGGTATGGGCATGTGAAGGAACGGCACCTGGCGACGGCGATGCCGAAGTGGTCGGGGCTGATGGCGCAGTGGCGGGCGGTTGGGGTGCGAAAGGCGGCCTGAGGGGCGCCAAAGGCCGTCTTTTTCCATTCATTTGCTATTCATTTCCTATTCAAATAGGATGCCGAAGCAAGACTAACCTGTTGATCCTTCAGCAGGTTTCCTGATTCGACTTCCTATTCATGGAATACAGCCAAGACCCGCTCGAAACCCAGATCCTGCAGGCGCTGACCGAGCGCGGCGTTGCCAGCTCGCCCGACCTGCAGGTCCTGACCGGCAAGAGCCAGCCGACCATCTCCCGGGCCTTGCGCCGCATGGGCGACCGCGTGCTCACGCTGGGCCAGGGTCGGGCGGTCCGCTATGGCGTGCCGCACCTGATCCGGGGTCTGCCGGCACAGCAACCGCTGTGGTGGATCGACCAGAACGGCGTCATGTCGCGCTGGGGCACCCTGAGCTTCCTGGCCGGCGATCGCCTGCACGTCGCCGCCGATGGGATCGACCTGGTCACCGCCGGCCGGCTGCCGTGGTTTCTCTCACCGCTTCGGATGCAGGGCTTCCTGGGCCGCGAATGGGCGCGGCGGCTCGGACTGGAAGGCGATCCCGAGCGCTGGTCGGTCGAACAGGTTCTGTTCGCGGCAGGTCAGGTCGACGACCCGACCGGGGCCCTCTCGATGGGAGAGCCTCGCGGCGAAATGGTCCCCCAGGCACCGATCGACCTGCAAGCGCGCGCAGCCCACTACGACACGCTCGCCGCCAACGTCGCCGGCACCTTGCCAGCCGGTTCGTCGGCCGGCGGCGAGCAAGCCAAATTCCTGACCGCGCTGGCCTCGGGCGAGCGTGTGCTGGTCAAGTTCACGCCGCCGCGCGGCACGCCCTTCGGCGAGCGCTGGCACGACCTGCTGCACACCGAAGCGCTGGCGCTGCAAGTCATGCGCGAGCATGGGCAGGCCGTGGCAGAAGCCCGGATCCTGCACAGTGGCACGCGGACTTACCTCGAGTCCACGCGCTTCGATCGCTTCGGTCCGCATTCGCTGGGGCGTCGCCACGCGGTGACGCTGGACGCCGCGCACGAAGCCTTCGTCCACGGCCCGCTGCACCACTGGGCCGCGACCTGCGACGCGCTCGCCACGCAGCGCCGCCTGAGCGCCGAGGACGCTTCCGCCGTGCGCATGCGACTGATGTTCGGTCGCCTGATCGGCAACACCGACATGCACTTCGGCAACCTCGCGCTGTGGGCCGACGAACCCGCCAAGGGGCGCTTTGCGCTGGCCCCGCTGTACGACATGCTGCCGATGCGCTGGCGACCGGACGCCTTCGCCGGGCTGCACGACTACAGCGGGTTCGCCCCCCCCATGCTGATACCCGGCGACGAAGCGAAGGCGGCACGCGTCGCCGCCGTCGATTTCTGGCGTCGTCTCGGCGTTCATGAAGGCGTGGACCGCAAACTGCGTGACGTTGCCAAGGACATGGCCGACCGCGTACAAGAATGAAAACAGGGAGAAAGAACAACATGGATCCGACTCGGCGACCGCGTCGCCTCATCGTCATTCCGCCGGCGCGTGCCGGCAAGAACGCCCCGGCCCCCGCGGCCACGATGCGCAGGCTGCAGGCCGCGGCCGCCGAGAAGCGCCCCACCGTCCCGCGGATGACGCCGTCGACGCTGAAGCTCGTCACCAGTTCGCCCGCCGACGGCGCCGTGCTGCTGGACATCGGCCGCCGCAGCATCGACGAGATGCGCGCGAGCGCGCCCGATGGCGCCACACTGGCCGAGGAGCAGTGGTACCGCCTGGAGCGCCCTGCCCGGCCGTGGCACAAGCTCAGCGAGCACCTGAAGGCACCGCGCATCGCGGCGGGGCGCGACCAGGCCTGGACCGTGACGGTTGTCGTGGACGGCGCGGCGCGCCAGCGGCTCGCGCACGCGCTGGTGACGATCCTGCTCGACGAAGAAAAAGGCACCGGCCTGGAGGCGATGACCGACAGCCGCGGGCGCGTCAGCTTCCGACTGGGCCGCGGCACGAAGCGACTGGATGCCGTCGAGGTGGCACCGCTGCACAGTGGCTGGCCGGTGCGGTTGTCGAATGTGGAACTGCTGCGCGGCGGCCTCGAGATCGCCGTGCCGGCCCTGTCGTCGCGGACGCCCGATGCGCGCGGGTTGATCTACGGCAAACCCGCTGCCGCTTCCGGCAAGGGCGTCTCGGTCGGCGTGGTCGATACCGGCATCGGGCCGCACGATCACCTGAAGCTCTCCGGCGGGCGCAACACCACGGCCAAGGAAGCGACGCGCTTGCTGCGCGACGCCGATGGCCACGGCAGCCACGTGGCCGGCGTGATCGCCGCGACGGCCGGTGGCTGGCGGCGCGGCGAGGCCAGCGCGGTGTCGCTGCACGCGTACCGCGTGTTCGAGGCGGGCGACCCGTTCGCATCGACCTTCGCGATCCAGGCGGCGATCAAGCAGGCGGCCGTCGACGGCTGCGACCTCGTCAACCTGAGCCTGGGCGACAGCCTGGCGGACGAGGCGGTGCGCGACGCGGTGGAGTTCGCGTGGGCGCGCGGCTGCGTCTGCGTGGCGGCGGCCGGCAACGACGGCGCCGACGAGGTCGACTACCCGGCGCGCTACCCGAAGGTGATCGCGGTCTCGGCGATCGGCCTCGACAACGCGTGGCCGGCCGGCGCCTACCTGGAATGGACGCTGGGCGAACCGAGCGGCAAGCCGATCGGCAAGCATGTGCCGTTCATCGCGCAGTTCTCCAACCGCGGCCGCAAGCTGGGGCTCGCCGCGCCGGGCGTCGCCATCGTGTCGACGCTGTTCGGCAACCGCTGGGGGGTGATGTCGGGCACCTCGATGGCCACGCCGATCGCCACCGGCGTGCTGGCGCGCCGCCTGGCCGCAAGCGCCGTGCTGGCGATGCCGCACGACGCCCGGCGTTCGGCGGCCATCGTGAGATTGGCCACGGCGCACGCCCAGGACCTCGGATTCCCCGCCCGTATGCAAGGCAAGGGCTTGGCGCGATAATCGAGGCCATGGCGCGCTTCGTCTTCTTCAACTCCAGCGACGTGGACGCCAAGGCGCTCACGGCGGCGAAGAAGTCGGTGCGTGCCTTGGGCGGCATCGTCGTCGGCGGTGCCGCCGGCTCGATGCTCGTCGAGGCACCGCCCACGAAGGCGGCGCAAGTGGCCAAGGCCCTGCCGGGCTGGCACTATGCGCAAGACCGCAAGACCGCCCGCGTCCCCGAGCACACGCCCTTGCAGCGTGCCAAGCGGGCCGCCGCCAAGGGCTGACACGCTCCTCCCCCCGTTTTCCGTTTCACCGTACCCGCAAGTAGGGTCCCACCTTCGTCGTCAGCAAGTCGATGAGCGCCGGGTCCATGAAGGCGTACTCGTCGGGAATGCCCAGCACGATCACCCGCTTGCCGTTCAGCCAGGGCTTGAACTTGCGGGACAGCTTGTTGCGGTGCGAACGCTCCATCACGAAGATCACCTGCGCCCACTGCACGGTATCGCTGTCCAGCGGCGTCAGCGCCGAGCTGTCGAGCCCGGCCGAGGTGCATTCGACGTCCGGCCATGATGCGAACACCTGCTCGGCCGTCGGGCTGCGCAGGCGGTTCTGGCTGCAGAGGAAGAGCACGCGTTGCATCGTCGGTATCTTGGCTCGGAACCTCGGCTCAGAACTGCAGGAACGTCACCCCCGCCCCGAAGCTCGTCTGCCGGAAGTTGTAGTCCGTCAGCGTCTCGCCGTAGCCGCGGAACGCCTGCAGGTACCAGCGCAGGCCGTTCGGCTGGTCGCTGAACACCGGGTGCGTCCACTCGAGCTGCAGCGCACCGTACTTCACGCCCTGCAGCGTGCTGCGGTACAGCAGCGACGCGGTCGACGTGCCGCTCGCCCAGTTCAGCTGCGTCTCGCTGCGGCCGCGGTAGTCGATCAGGTCGGGGTTGTTGTCGGTGTCGCCGTTCTCGCTGAAACGGTGGATCAGCCGCGTGCTCAGCGACAGGTTCTCGCGCTCGAAGCCGACGCCGACATAGGCCCGGTTCCAGCTGCGCGACAACGGGTCCGACTGCCCGTTCGACTGGTGCGCGATGCCCAGCTGCGCATAGCGCCATTGCCAGCCGAACGGCAGCCCGCGCCAGGCCTTCGGCGTCGGCACCACGTACAGCACCTCGGGCTCGTAGTCGCTGTTGCGGAACGGCTTCGAATCCTTGCCGTTCCAGATCTGCCACAGCGCCTGCTGCGTGAAACCCAGCCACACGTCGCCGCCCTCGAAGCCGACGTCCTGCAGCGCCTTGGTGCGCAGCGACAGCTGGAACTTCGCCTCGATGCGCTTGTAGTCGGGCAGCGGCACGCCGGCCTGGTTCGGCGACTTCGGCTCGCGGTTGATGCGGCTCGTCACGTGCACCGGCAGGATGTAGTTGGGCCGGTAGCCGACGAAGTTGAAGGTGCCGCGCTTGTCCTCGGGATCGAGCTCCCAGTAGCGCGAGACCAGGCTGCCGCTGCCGGCGATCGGCTGCTTGGCCGGCGGCAGCAGCTGGGACTTCGGGGCCAGCAGTGAATCGCTGGCACCCTCGCGGCCGGCGGGAACGGGTGCATCGACGGCGCGGCCCGCGAGCTTGTCGTAGCAGGCCAGGCGATCGGCTGGCGCACCGATCTCGGCGCAGGCGGCCAATCCGTCCGACTGCGCGAACGCAGTCGACATCGGAACGATCAGGCTGGTGATGAGGGCCGCGGCTTGGCGGAGCGTCGAAGAGATCGGCGTGGTCAGTCGCATGCGCCCGGATGGTAGGGCCATCAGGTGAATCCCCGAGCAACGAGCGCCGGATGGGCGTCCCGCCACTCGGGTATCACGCAAACCTCGCTCGCCTTACGGCAGCGTCTTCAGGTGCGCACCCACGGGCGCCGAGAAGTTGTAGCCGTCGAAGCGGTCCCAGTTGATCGACCAGGTCATCACGCCGCGGAAGGTCGGATACGCCTGGTTCGGGCGCACGCTGCCGCAACCGCTGAGCTTCACCAGGCAATCCACCGCGTTGTTGACGGTGGCCGACGTGACGAAGCCGGAGTTCGCCGAGCGCGGGCCCGACGGCACGCCGAACGCGACCTGGTCCGGACGCAGGCCGGCGAAGTTGCCCGCCGAGCCGTTCGACAGCCCGAAGCCTTCGATCAGCATCTTGCTGCCGGCCACCAGCATGTCGACCGAGCCTTCCGGATACGGGTTGCCCTGGTACGGCGTGTAGAGGCCGCCGTTGTTGTAGTACTGCACGTGGATGATCGACAGGTCGTTGCGCAGCCCGTCGATGATCGGCAGGTAGGCGCCCCAGATGCTGCCGTACGAGATGAAGCCGCCTTGCACGTACGGCCACTCCGGCGCCATCGACAGGTAGAACTTCGGGCCGACCTTGGCCTTCAGCGCCTTCACCGAGCTGACCAGGTACTGCTGGATCGGCGCGCCTTGCGCGACGCCGTTCTCCAGGTCGAGGTCGATGCCGTCGAAGCCGTACTTCTGGATGATCGCGTACAGGCTGTTCGTGAAGTTCGTGGCCTCGGCCTGCGAGCCGACGCTGACCGAGCCGTTCTGCCCGCCCAGCGACAGCACCACCTTCTTGCCCCTGGCCTTCAGCGCCCGCACGTCGGCGATGAACTGCGCATCGCTGCCGGCGTTGGAGTCGACCGTGAAGCTGACGTTGCCGCCACCGGCGTTGTCGGCGAACGCGACGACGATCACGTCCCACGCATCCGGGATCTGGCTCAGCGGGTAGGTGTTGCCGGCCGGGTTGGTGAAGTTGTGCCAGTAGCCGACCAGTGCGTGCTTGGCGATGTCGCTCGACGGCGCGGGTGCCGGTGCAGGGGCCGGCGCGGGGGCCGGTGCCGGTGCGGGCGCAGGAGCCGGCGCAGGCGCGGGAGCAGGGGCCGGTGCGGGCGCCGGCGCCGGGGCGGGTGCAGGCGCGGGGGCGCCATTGCAGTTGGTCGTCGCGGTCCACGGCTGGCCGCTGCCGACCGGGCCGTTGTTGGACGACGGGTTCTGGCCCTGCGTCCACCAGTTCGCCTTGTAGTTGGTGCCGTTCACGCTGACCAGCGCACCGCCGTTGTACTGCGTGGCCGCGAGCCACAGCGGGCTGCAACCGGCCGGTGCCGGGGCCGGGCTGGGGGACGGAGAGGGAGACGGTGCGGGCGCAGGCGCAGGCGACGGGGCCGGCGACGGCGCGGGGGCCGGCGGGGGTGTGCCGCTGCTCACGCCCAGGTCGGTCCACAGGCTCGCGGTGGTCGGGTTCCAGCCGGTGCTCGCGTAGTCGGTCTGGCTGACCAGCGCACGGTAGTCGTGCCCGTTGTACGAGACGACGGTGCCGGCAGCGTAGAAGGTGTCGGCCTTCCAGGCCGGGTAGGCGGCGTAGGCGGACACGGCGGCGACGGACGTCGCCAGCGCGGCGAGCAGGCGCAGCTTGTGCGGTGCGTTGAACATGGTGGATCTCCCCTCGGCAAGTCGATGAACCCCACCTGCACGGCGGGACGGCGTTGCCCGATTGGCGCACGGAACCAATACGCTACCAGGCAATACCATCGTAATACCAGTAACGAGCGGTGTGAAGCGCGGAGATCCCCGCCCGGTGAGTCCGTTCAACGCCCTTCAAAACGGCCAGGTGGCCGCAAAAAAGGCGACTCGCCGGATCGGCAAGTGCGCGATGGCCGCCGTCTCCGGCCCGCCGTACCAACGCAAGCCGGCATCGAATCGCCAGCGGTCGCCCTGCCAGCCGAGCGCCGCGGTGGTGATGCGGCCGCGGTCGGCCTGCACCAGCAGCAAGTCGACCACAGGTTGCCAGCCTTCGTGCTCCCAAGCTGCACGCAGATACACATTTCTGCGGGGCTGGGGCGCGGCTGCGAGGCCGTCGAACCAGGTCTCGGCCGTCAGGCTGAGCTTGCTCTCGCCGGTCCAGGTGACGCCGGCCAGCGCCTGCGTGACGTGCTGCTGCCAGGCCCGCCGCACCGAGGCATGCAGCTCGACGCTGTCGGTCGCGACCCAGGAGGTGGCCGCACCGAGGCTGCCGCGCGAGTGCTCGCCGACACGGGCGAAGCCGTGCCAATCGGCCGCCCCGACGCGCCGGTACACGCGCGCGGCGAAGGCTTCCTCATCGCCGCCCGCGAGCGCCTCGCTGCGGGGGTTGACCCAGACCAGCGTCCACGCGGTGTCGGCATCGAAGTGTTCGGCCTGCACCAAGCCGCGGCCCTGCGGTGTGGACGGCAGCAGGGTGCGGCGCTGCTCCTGCTGCACCACGTCGTTGGGACGGAAGCCGTAGCCGACATCCCACGCGACGATCTTGCGGCCACCGCTCCACTGCCAGCCCAGCGCATCGGCCGACGCATACAGCTCGTTGACGGCGGCATCGTCGTGCCACGCCCCGCCGTCAAGCCGCTGCTGCGTGAAGACGACGTTGCCGCTGAGCGCCTTCCAATGACCGCGCAGTTCGGTGTCGAGCGTGGTGGCGCTCGGCGGTGCGGCGCCCTCCACCTGCTCGCGGCGCGCACGCACCTGCCCGCTGAACTCGTCGTCGGCCACGGCGCTGCCCGCGAACGCGCAGAGCGCCGCGATCCCCAGGAAGCGGCGCATTTCAGTCGAGCGTCGGGTTGCGCGCGAGGAACATCGGATTCAGCCAAGCCTCGGGCACGTTGCGCGGCGCACGCGAGACGTACCGCACCCGCGTCTCCTTATGGTTGCTGAGCTGGTCTCGCAACGCCATCTCGGCCACCTGCGTCGGCGCGGCCGGCTTGTCGAGCACGAACGCCGCCTGCTTCGCGAGCTTGTCCGACTGCACGTACAGCTCGGCCTTGATCGGCTCGTGCAGTTTCGTGCCCAGCCACAGCTCGATGCGCTGGTAGGTGACGCCCTTGCGGCCGGCCGCCAGGCTCAGGTGCAGGCACGGCACCTCGCCGCAGCGTTCCTCGCCGACGACGCGGCCGCCGTAGTCGTCGGCCCAGCTCAGCGTCGCGATGTCGCCAGTCGACGCATCGCCCAGCAGCTTCTGCATCGGCGTGATGCGCAGCGGCCGCTGGCTGCCGGGCATCAGCAGCCAGAAGTCGTCGCCCAGCATCAGCACCTTCTGGCCCTTCTCGGCCGGGCTCTGCATCAGCACCAGCGAGCGGTGGCCGGCCTGCGCGAAGACGGTGTAACGCCGCTCCTTGTCGGGCGAGCCGTCGGTGTTGAAGACGCTGATCAGCGTCTCGACCTGCAGGTTGTCGCTGCTCATGCGGAAGCGGTCGGCGGCCTTCAGCAGCGAGGAGATGTCTTGCGCGTGAACTGACGCGGCGAGCAGGCCGAGCGCGATCGCGAGGAGGCGTTTCATCGGGATTCCTTCAGGTGTGGGCGAGCGCATCCACCACCGGCGCGTGGACGGTCTTGCGGGCGACCAGCGCGGCCGCGGCCATCGCGAGCAGCAGCATCGCGAGCACGGTGGCGGCGAACATCAGCGGGTCGACCTCGACGGTCAGCGGGTAGCCGCTGGAGCGGCCGGGCGGCGGCGGCATCTGCACCGGCACCACGTACAGCAGCAGCGAGATGGTGCCGGCCAACGCCGCGCCGAGCAGCGCACCGGCACCGCCGAGCAGCATGCCTTCCAGCGCCAGCGTGCGCAGCAGCTGCGACGGCAGCGTGCCGAGGGCGCGCAGCGTGCCGATCTCGCGCGTGCGCTCGATGATGGCCATCGCCATCGCATTCGCGACGACGAAGATCACGATCACGCCGATGATCAGCCCGAGCGCGCCGAAGATGCGGTTGTAGAGATCGCGCACCGAGCGGTAGAAGAACGCCTGGTCGAGCCAGGTCTGCACCGTCAACGACGGGAACGACGCTGCCATGCGCTCGCGCGCCGGCGCGGTCGATTCCATGCGGTCGAGGAACACGCCGAGCGTCGACACCCGCGTGGTGTTCAGCAGCTTCTGCGCCGTCGCGAGGTCGGTGTAGACGAGGCGCTTGTCGATCTCCGGCACGCCGGTCGAGAACACGCCCTTCACGCGCACGTCCAGCGCATTCAGCGCGCCGTCGGTGGTGCTGGCCAGCAGCGTCAGGCTGCTGCCGGGGGCGGCTTTCAGGCTGCGCGCAAGGCCGTCGCCGAGCATCACCTCGGCGCGGTCGGCACCGGCCAGCACGTCGCCGGCCGTCATCGTGAGGAACGGCCCCTTCACCGAGAACTCGCCGTCGGGGTCGACCCCGTTGGCCATCATCACGGTCGACTTGTCGCCGTTGCTGATCAGGCCGCTGAACTCCACGCGCGGCAGCACCTGGCGCACCGCGCGGTCGGCGAGCAGCCGCGCGCGCAGCGCGGCGACATCGTCGAGGCCGTGCTGCAGCGGCGTGTCTTCATCGCTCCTGAACTGCGCCGGCTGGCCGATGACCAGGTGCCCGGTGCTGCGCGCCGCGGCCTGCGCCAGCGCATGGTAGGTCGACAGCGCGAAGCCGCCGGCCAGCAGGATGGCCGCGGTGCCGAGCGCCGCGATGCCCACGGTGACGAGCGAGCGCCGCCGGTTGCGCAGCGTGTTGAGCCACGCGAAATACAGCCACTTCATTCGATCCTCCCGTCGCGCAGCGCCACGGTGCGATCGCAGCGTTTCGTGAGCCGCGCATCGTGCGTCGCGATCACGAAGGCGGCGCCTTCGGCATGGCCGCGTTCGCGCATCAGCGCGAGCACCTGGTCGGCGGTGGCGGAGTCGAGGCTCGCGGTCGGCTCGTCGGCGATCACGAGCTTCGGGCGCTTGACGAGTGCCCGCGCGATCGCGACGCGCTGGCGCTGCCCGCCGGACAGTGCGTCGGGCCGGTGGCCTGCATGGTCCTGCAGTCCGACCGCGAGCAGTTGCACCGCGACCCGTTCGCGCCGCTCGGCCGCCGGCACGCCGGCGAGAAACAGCGGGTAGTCGACGTTCTCGGCCACCGTCATCACCGGCACGAGATTGAAGCTCTGGAACACGAAGCCGAGCGCATCGCGGCGCAGCAGCGTGCGCTGCACCTCGTCGAGCCCGGCGACGGGTTGGCCGTCGATCGCGATCTCGCCGGCATCGGCGCTGTCGATCAGTCCGCACAGGTTCAGGATCGTGCTCTTGCCGCTGCCCGACGGGCCGGTCAACGCGAGCAACTCGCCGCGCGCCACAGTCAGGTCCACGCCCTGCAGCGCCGGGATCACGTGCGGGCCGAGGCGGTAGGTCTTGAAAACGCCTCGCAGCTCGACCGCGGCAGCACTCACGACGGCAGGCCCTGCAACGCCACGCGCGCCTGTTCGGCCTGCGGCGCACCGCTTTGCACGACCTGCTCGAAGAAGCGGCGCGCATCGGCCACGCGGCTCTCCTTCGCGGCCTGCGCACCGGCGCACATCCACACGGCGGACTGGAACGGCAACGGCGATGACGCCAGCAGCGGGCTGGCCAGCACCTCGGCCAGCAGCGTGTTGCCACGGGCGCCGCGGTGCATGAACTCCGGCACTGCGAGGAAGGTGCTGGCGGCGACGAAGCGCGTCTCCAGGCTGGCGGGCGTGCCGTGCTGGCCGATCGCGTCGTGGGCCGGCGTCAGCAGCGCGAGTGCCTTGTCGAGCATCGCCAGGCCGTCTTCGGCGTAGCCCATCTTCTTCCACGGCAGCATCGTCGTGCGCGCTTTCATGGCCGTGCTGGCGCCGCTGTAGGCCATCAGCACCGGACTCGCGGGCTCGGCCTGCAGCAGCTTGTCGAAGGCGTCGGCCGCGGCATCGACGGCCGCCTTGTCGCCGGCCGAGGCCTGGTTGAAGAGCTGGAACGCGGGTCGGAACTGCGCGTCGGGGGCAGCGTGGCTGGTGGACAGCGCGAGCGTGAGCACGGCGAAAGCCAGCGCACGTGAAAGGAGCGGACCGTTCATCGAAGTCTCCGGAAGGTGGCGATGCCGCGCATCCTCGGAGGGCTGCTGCCCACGCGCAGCCGCGCTGCGACGAAGCGGCGGCGCTTGGCGCCAGATGTCGAAGCCGCGGCGCGAACGGCAACCGCCCCGACACGCCGCTGCGTGCCCTAGAATCCACCCGCTTGTCGGGGTGCCGAGGATGCGAATCCAAGGCTGAGAGGGCTTCACTGCCTAACCCGTTGAACCTGATCGGGGTCATCCCCGCGTAGGAAACAGCACTCGGCCACCGGTCCCATCCGCTCACGCGGGGCACGGTCTCCCAGGCAGGCACACCACCTCTGGAGACCGCATGGCCAAGCAAGCATCCTCCGTCGACACCGACGAGCTCTCACGCCGCATCACCCGCACGCCGTTCGCCGGCTCGCGCAAGGTCTACCTTGACGGCAGCCGCCCCGACCTGCGCGTGCCGTTCCGCGAGATCAAGCTCTCCGACACGCTGGTGCAGCAGCCGCACGGCGAGCCGCTGCGCGAGCCCAACCCTCCCCTGCGCGTCTACGACCCCTCGGGCCCGTACACCGATCCGCAGGCCGCGATCGACATCACGCGCGGCCTGCCGCCGTTGCGCCATGCGTGGATCGCCGATCGCGCCGATTCCGAAGCCCTGCCGCACATCAGCAGCGCCTACGGCCGCACCCGGCTCGACGACCCGGCGCTCGCCGCGCTGCGCATGGCCAGCCCGCCGCTGCCGCGCCGCGCGAAGCCCGGCGCCAACGTCTCGCAGATGCACTACGCGCGCCGCGGCATCGTCACGCCCGAGATGGAGTTCATCGCGCTGCGCGAGAACCTGGTGAAGGCCCAGCTGCGCGAGCGCCTCGCGACCGAGCGCCTGCCGCAGCGCGGCCATCCGTTCGGCGCGGCGCTGGTGCGTGACATCACGCCCGAGTTCGTGCGCAGCGAGGTCGCGCGCGGCCGCGCAGTGATCCCCTGCAACATCAACCACCCCGAGAGCGAGCCGATGGTGATCGGCCGCAACTTCCTGGTGAAGGTCAATGCCAACATCGGCAACTCGGCGGTGACCTCGGGCATCGAGGAAGAGGTCGACAAGCTGGTGTGGGCGATCCGCTGGGGCGCCGACACGGTGATGGACCTGTCGACCGGCGAGAACATCCACGAGACCCGCGAGTGGATCCTGCGCAACTCGCCGGTGCCCATCGGCACGGTGCCGATCTACCAGGCGCTCGAGAAGGTGAACGGCCGCGCCGAAGACCTCACCTGGGCGCTGTTCCGCGACACGCTCATCGAGCAGGCCGAGCAGGGCGTCGACTACTTCACCATCCATGCCGGCGTGCGGCTCGCGCACGTGCCGCTGACCGCGAACCGCCTGACCGGCATCGTCTCGCGCGGCGGCTCGATCATGGCCAAGTGGTGCCTGTCGCACCACCGCGAGAGCTTCCTGTACGAACGCTTCGACGAGATCTGCGAGATCATGAAGGCGTACGACGTCTGCTTCTCGCTCGGCGACGGCCTGCGCCCCGGCTCGATCGCCGACGCCAACGACGAGGCCCAGTTCGCCGAGCTGACCACACTGGGCGAGCTGACCCAGGTGGCCTGGCAGCACGACGTGCAGGTGATGATCGAAGGCCCCGGCCACGTGCCGTTGCAGCTGGTGCAGGAGAACGTCGACAAGCAGCTTGCCGCTTGCGCCGAAGCGCCGTTCTACACGCTCGGGCCGCTGATCACCGACATCTCGCCCGGCTACGACCACATCGCGTCGGCGATGGGCGCGGCCAACATCGGCTGGTACGGCACCGCGATGCTCTGCTACGTGACGCCGAAAGAGCACCTCGGGCTGCCGAACCGCGACGACGTGAAGCAGGGCCTGATCGCCTACAAGATCGCCGCGCACGCGGCCGACCTGGCGAAGGGCTTCGCCGGCGCGCAGATGTGGGACAACGCGGTGTCGAAGGCACGCTTCGAGTTCCGCTGGGAAGACCAGTTCCGCCTCGCGATCGACCCCGACACCGCGATGGCCTACCACGACGAGACGCTGCCGAAGGAGAACGCGAAGGTGGCGCACTTCTGCTCGATGTGTGGGCCGAAGTTCTGCTCGATGAAGATCAGCCAGGAGGTGCGGGCCTTCGCGCAACGCGACGCGGCGGCCAAGCCGGTGATCGAGATCCGGCAGGCGATGGACGGCAAGGCCGAGGAGTTCCGCGCACAGGGTGGCGAGCTCTACCTCTGACCATGCACATGGACAACAGCAGCGACAGCGATGTGCTGATCGCAGGCGCCGGGCTGGCCGGCCGGCTGTGCGCGTGGCGCTATGCGCGCGCCGGCCGGCGGGTGCGGCTGTTCGACGCAGCGCGCCGCGACGATGCGCGCTCGGCCAGCGCGGTGGCGGCGGCGATGCTGTCGCCGCTGGCCGAGCTGGCGGCCGCCGATGCGCAGGTGCATGCGCTCGCGCAGCAGGCGATGGCGCTGTGGCCCGACTGGTTGCTCGCGCTGCAGGCCGACAGCGGCCGGCCGGTGTACTTCCGCCGCGCCGGCACGCTGGTGCTGGCGCATGCGGCCGATGGCGGCAGCCTCGACCATTTCGAGCGCGTGCTGCGGCACAAGCTCGCGCCGGCCGAGCAACACGCGATCCACGTGCTCGACGCGGCGGGCGTCGCCGAGCACGAGCCGGCGCTCGAAGGCCGCTTCGCCCGTGGGCTGCTGCTGGCCGGCGAAGGGCAGATCGCCAACGACGAACTGCTGGTGGCGCTGGCGCGTGCGCTCGACCGCTTCCGCGTGCACTGGCATGAAGACGAGCCGGTGCAGCAACTGCATGCTGAGGGGCTGCGCACCGCGCAGGGCGAGTTCCGTGCGCCGCTGGTGATCGACACGCGCGGCCTGCGCGCCCGCGCCGACTGGCCGGGCCTGCGCGGTGTGCGCGGCGAGATCCTGCGGGTCGAGTGCGAAGGCATCGCGCTGCAACGGCCGGTGCGGCTGATGCACCCGCGCTACCAGCTGTACGTGGCACCACGGCCGAAGCAGCGCTTCGTCGTCGGCGCGACCGAGCTCGAATCGGAAGATGCCGGCCCGCCCAGCCTGCGCTCGGTGCTGGAGCTGGGCAGCGCGCTGTACAGCCTGCACCCGGCCTTCGCCGAGGCGCGGGTGCTGCGCATCGACACGGCGCTGCGGCCGGCGCTCGACGACCACCGGCCGCAACTGCGCCGGCATGGCGGCGTCTGGCAACTCAACGGGCTGTACCGGCACGGCTACCTGTGCGCGCCGGCGCTGGTCGACCGACTGCTTCAGGAGACGACGTGATGACCACCACGATGACCGAGGTGTCGATGAATGGCCGCCTGCTGCAGACGCCCGCAGCGACGCTGGCCGAGCTGCTGCGGCAACAAGGCTACGAGGCGCAGGCCGCGATGGCGTGCGCGATCAACCGGCAGTTCGTGCCGCGGGCGCAGTGGCCGCTGCACGCGCTGCAGCCGGGCGACCGCATCGACGTGATCGCACCTGTGACCGGAGGCTGACATGACGTCTTGGACCCTCGCAAGCACCCCGCTCACCAGCCGGCTGCTGCTCGGCACCGCGCACTACCCGTCACCGCAGGTGCTGGCCGACGCGGTGCAGGCCAGCGGCACGCAGGTGCTGACGGTCGGCCTGCGCCGGCTGCAACCGGAGCATGGCGGCGGCAACGCGTTCTGGCAGCGCGTGCGTGCGCTCGGTTGCCACGTGCTGCCGAACACCGCCGGCTGCCACGACGCGCAGGAGGCGATCACGCTCGCGCAGATGGCGCGCGAGCTGTTCGACACACCGTGGATCAAGCTCGAGGTCATCGGCGACGACTACACGCTGCAGCCCGATCCGTTCGGCACGCTGGAGGCGGCGCGCGTGCTGGTGCGCGAAGGCTTCCAGGTGCTCGCCTACACCACCGACGACCTGGTGCTCGCGCAGCGCCTGCACGAGGCCGGCTGCGCCGCGGTGATGCCGTGGGCCGCGCCGATCGGCACCGGCCGCGGCCCGCAGAACCCGTATGCACTGCAGACGTTGCGCGCGCGGCTGCCCGACGCGGTGCTGATCGTCGACGCCGGTCTCGGCCGGCCGTCGCACGCGGCGCAGGTGATGGAGATGGGCTTCGATGCGGTGCTGCTGAACACCGCGGTCGCGCAGGCGGGCGACCCGGTGCGCATGGCGCGCGCGTTCGCGCAGGCGGTCGACGCGGGGCGGCTGGCCTTCGAGGCCACGCCGATGGGCGAGCGGCAGACCGCGCAGGCGTCGACGCCGACGCTGGGGATGCCGTTCTGGCATCAGGCTTGAAGGACGCGGGTTGAAGGAGATCACGAGATGCGACCCTTGTTGACGATCGCGGGGCACGACCCGGTGCACGGTGCCGGCATCACCGCCGATCTCGCGACCTGGCACGCGATGGGGCTGCCCGGCAGCAGCGTCGTGACGGCGCTGACGGTGCAGGACAGCCACGGCCTGAGCGCCCTGCAGCCGGCACCGGCCACGCTGGTGCGCGACGCGCTGCAGGCGCTGCTGCGCGATGGCGAGCCGGCCGCCATCAAGCTCGGCATGCTGGGCTCGCTGGAGGTGCTGCGCGAGGTGCATGAATTCGTCGCGGCGCGGCGTTGCCCGGTCGTGCTCGATCCGGTGCTCGGCGCGTCGAACGGCCGCAGCAGCCACGATGCGGACGAACACGCGTGGATCGAGGCRGTGCGTGCGCTTGCACGCGAGGTCGACGTGATCACGCCGAACCTGCAGGAGGCGCAGCGGCTGGGTACGCTCGACGGACCGGCCGCGCTGGTGCTGAAGGGTGGGCACGCGGACGGCGACCGCAGCATCGATGAGGTGATCGAAGGCGCCCGGCGCGCGTGGCTGTCGACGCCGCGCGTGGCTGGCTCGGCGCACGGCAGCGGCTGTGTGTTCTCGGCCGCGCTGGCCGGCGCGCTGGCGCAGGGCTGGGGCGTGTTCGATGCCGCCTGCGTCGCGAAGCTGCACGTGACGGCCGGGCTGGCGCAAGCACGCGATGTGGGTCCGGGTCGGCCGAACATGAACGCGGCCGCCGTGGCCGACAGCGCGCACCTGCCGGCGTTCCGCTGGGCCGACGACGTGGTGGCCCCGGCATGGCCCTTCGCGCCCGTCAGCGGCCCGCTCGGCTTCTACGCGGTGCTGCCCGATGCCGACTGGATAGCGCGCGCGCTGGCGATGGGCGTGCGCACGCTGCAACTGCGCCTGAAGGCCGGTAGCCTGCCGCCCGCCGAGCTGCATGCGCAGCTGCGCGCGGCCGTGCGGGCGACGCGCGAGGTGCCGGGCGCGCAGCTCTTCATCAACGACCACTGGCGCGAGGCGCTGGAGCTGGGCGCGTACGGCGTGCACCTCGGCCAGGAGGACATCGCCACGGCCGATCTCGGCGCGATCCAGTCAGCGGGCCTGCGCCTGGGCGTCAGCTCGCACACGCCGCTGGAGATGTGCCGCGCGCATGCGCTGCGGCCGTCGTACATCGCGATCGGGCCGGTCTACCCGACGACGCTGAAGGCGATGGCCTACGAGCCGGTCGGGCTGCAGCGGCTGGCGCTGTGGGCCTCGTGGCTGAAGCCGGCGTACCCGGTGGTCGCGATCGGCGGCATCAGCCAGGAACGCGCGCCGCAGGTGATGGCCACCGGCGTCGATTCGATCGCGGTCGTCAGCGCGCTGACGCAGGCGGCAGATCCGCAAGCCGCCGCCGCGGCGTTCGTAGCCCGGATGCCAATCCGGGAAGCGGCCGTGATGTGACGAACCATCCCCGGATTGGCATCCGGGCTACGGCTTCGGTTCCGCGACGAAGCCGATGCGGTTCAACCCCGCCTTCTGCACGACCCCGATCAACTCGGCGACGCGGCCATAAGGCACCGTGCGGTCGGCCCGCAATTGCACCTCGGTGGCCGGGTTCTTCTGCGCAGCCTGCGCGACCTGGTCGGCGAACGCTGCAGCATCCACCGGCTTGTCGCCAACGAACAGCCGCCCCTGCGCGTCAACCGCGACCGCGATGAAATCCGGCGTCTCGCTCGGCGTCGCGGCCTCGGCGCGCGGCAGGTCGAGTTTCAAACTGGAGCTCATCAGCGGCGCGGTGATCATGAAGATCACCAGCAGCACCAGCATCACGTCGATCAGCGGCGTCATGTTGATGTCGCTCATCGGCGTCGGCCCGGCCGTGCGTTCGAGGCGACCGAAGGCCATCGCCGTGACCCGTCAGGCCTGCGCGGCGACGGCAGCGTCGCGGCTGTGGTCGATCATCATCTCGCGCAGGTCGTGCGCGAAGCCTTCGAGCTCGGCCTCGCAGGCGCCGACGCGCTTGCCGAACACGTTGTAGGCCAGCACCGCGGGGATCGCGACCGCCAGGCCGGCCGCCGTCATCACCAGCGCTTCGCCGACCGGCCCCGACACCTTCTCGATCGTGATCGAGCCGCCCGCCGAGATGCTCAGCAGCGCATGGTAGATGCCCCAGACCGTGCCGAACAGCCCGATGAAGGGAGCGGTGCTGCCGATCGACGCGAGCAGCACCTGGCCGAACTGCAGCTGCGCGAGCACCGCGTGCAGCGCATCGCGCAGGCGGCGCGTGAGCTGCGATTCGAGCCGGCCGAGGCCTTCGAGCGTGCCGGCCGGCGGCGTGGCGATCGCGGCGTCGAGCAGCGGGCGCAGCACGGCTTCACGGTCGAACGCGGCCAGCTGCTCACGCCCGCCGTCGAGCGTGGGCGCGGACCAGAAGGCCGGCACCGCGCGGGCGATGTCGAGCCGCGCGCGGCGCAGCAGCCAGCCCTTCCAGAAGATCAGCACCCAGGCGCTGACCGACATCAGCAGCAGCAAGGCCGCGACGCTGCGCGTGATCAGGTCGCCCTGCTGCCAGAAGTGCTCGACGCTCGTCATGCAGGCGTGTATGCGGATGCGAGGCTCAGAGGCCCAGCACGTCGTTCATCGAGAACAGCCCGCTCGATCGCGACGCGAGGAATCGGGCCGCGCGCAGGCTGCCCTGCGCGTAGGTGACGCGGCTCGAGCTCTTGTGGGTGATCTCGATGCGCTCGCCGGTACCGGCGAACAGCACCGTGTGGTCGCCGACGATGTCGCCGCCGCGCACCGTCGCGAAACCGATCGTCGACGGATCGCGCTCGCCGGTGACGCCTTCGCGACCGTAGACCGCGCAATCCTTCAGGTTGCGGCCCAGCGCCTTCGCGACCACCTCGCCCATCGCGAGCGCGGTGCCGCTCGGCGCGTCGACCTTGTGGCGGTGGTGGGCCTCGATGACCTCGATGTCGTAGCCCTCGTTCAGCGCGCGGGCGGCCAGGTCGAGCAGCTTGAACGCGACGTTGACGCCGACGCTCATGTTCGGCGACATCATGATCGCGATGTGTTTTGCGTGTTCGGCGATCTCGGCCTTCTGCGCGTCGCTGAAGCCGGTGGTGCCGATCACGGCCTTGACGCCAAGGTCGCGGCACACCGCCAAGTGGGCGAGCGTGCCTTCGGGGCGGGTGAAGTCGATCAGCACCTGGGCGTTGGCGAGGCCGGTGCGCAGGTCGTCGGTGATCGCGACGCCGCTGCTGCGGCCGAGCCAGGCGGTGGCGTCGTGGCCGAGTGCCGGAGCCTCGGGGCGATCGAGCGCGCCCGCCAGTGCGCAGTCATCGGCAGCAGCGACCGCCTCGATCAGCATGCGGCCCATGCGACCGCTGGCGCCTGCCACTGCAATGCGCAACGGGGAAGCGCCGGCGCTCATGAACGCTCGAGCGGCGGGTAGCTGCGGACCGGGCCTTCAGGCGCCGACGCGGCGGGCTCGGGCGGCTTCGGCGGCACCGGCAGCGCCTTCAGCTGCTCGTCGGTCAGCGCGAGCGGCGGCGCGTTGCGCGAGGTCTTGAAGGTGTCGATCGATTCGACGAAATCGCGTTCGCCCGGCAACTCGGGCGCCTGGATGCTGGCCATCTTGTCGCCGTCGAACAGCACGACGACGCTGCGCTGCTGCGGCTCGGCGCCCTGGCGCTTGATCGTGAAGACGTAGTCCCAGCGGTTCGCGTGGAAGGTGTCTGTCAGCAGCGGCGAGCCGAGCACGTCGCGCACCTGGGCGCGGGTCAGGCCGGGTTTCACGAGGGCCACCTGCTCCTTGGTCAGTACGTTGCCCTGCACGACCTCGACGCGGTAGGGCGTGATCACGCCCAGGAAGTTGTCGGAGGATTGCAGCGAGCTGCAGCCGGTGAGCAGGCCGGCCAGCAACGCGACGCCGGCGACCGGCGCCAGGAACGGAAAAGAACGCATGGTGATGTGCGTGCGCGCCGGGGGGCGGCATCAACCTCGATATGATTCGACGATTCTAGCGGGTGGCCCCGGCCGCCCCGCCCTGCAGTGCCACCGAGAAGCGTCACCGAGATCTGCCATGTCCAATGCCGACGAACTCAAGAGCAGTGGCCTGAAGGCCACGCTGCCCCGCATCAAGATCCTCGACGTGTTCCAGAACACGACGCAACGGCACATGACCGCCGAGGACGTCTACAAGGCCCTGCTGCTCGAAGGGGCCGACATCGGCTTGGCCACCGTGTACCGCGTGCTGATGCAGTTCGAGCAGGCCGGCATCCTGTCGCGCAACCATTTCGAATCGGGCAAGGCGGTGTTCGAGCTCAACGAGGGCAAGCACCACGACCACCTGGTGTGCCTCGACTGCGGCAAGGTCGAGGAGTTCTACGACGCCGAGATCGAGAAACGGCAGAAGAACATCGCGCATACGCGGGGGTTCGAGCTGCAGGACCATGCGCTGGCCTTGTATGCGGTCTGCACGAAGAAGAACTGCGAGAACAAAAAGTAGCATCCCCTCCCCTGCCGGGGGGCTTGTTCACTGCGTGAGGCTGCTGCCGGGTCTCGCCCCGGCGGGCGAGTCACTTTCATTTGGGGCTCAAATGAAAGTAACCAAAGCAAAGAGCCTGAATGCAACACCATGCGGTTCGTTCTGTCCCGCTGCGGACAACACGGCCACGCCGCTGCACATCGTCCCTTGATTGGGATTGTTGCTCTCCCTCTCCACTCGACTCGCTCGCTTCGCGTCGCATCGTCTCGCACCGGCCGCCACCGCCGCGTCATGCGGACGATGCGCAGCGAGCTGGGTGGAGAAGAACAGCCAACAATCCCAATCAAGGTGGAGCTTGAGCCGAAGTGGCCGTGTTGTCCGCAGCGGGCCAGAACGAACCGTATGGTGTTCGGGTTCAAGCGCCTTTGCTTTGGTTGGCGGTTTCAAAGCCCAAGTGCAACAGCGGGTTGATTTGAGTGGCTGGCGTTGAAGGCTGACTCGAAGAAGACCTCAGAGGGAGTGCGCCAGCCAAGAGATTTGCGAGGACGGGTGTTGAGATCCCAGGCGGTGTGATCGAGCTCGCGCTGGGAGTGCACGCTCAAGTCGGAGCCCTTGGGCAGGAACTCGCGGATCAGGCCGTTGGTG